>NZ_JBHZAV010000007.1:0-129994 GCF_042754445.1 Embleya sp. NPDC059213 | reverse complement strand
GCCACGGAGCAGGGCCGCCCTTCGCGCGCCGCCCGCCTACCGCGGAACCGAAGCCGCCCCCGCCGGGAGGAAGCGCTTGCCCACGGTTTTCTCGCTGACCCCCGCGCGGTCCAGGTACGGGGTGATGCCGCCCAGGTGGAAGGGCCAGCCGGCGCCGGCGATCATGCACAGGTCGATGTCCTGCGGGGCGGCGACGACGCCCTCGTCGAGCATGCGGTTGATCTCGTCGGCCAAGGCGGCCAACGCGCGGTCGCGGACCTGCTCCTCCGTGGAGGGGGAGTCGCCCACCTCCAGCAGCGCGACGACCTCCGGGTCGACCTCCTGGGCGCCCGAGGCCCAGGTCAGGAAGGAGCGTTTGCCGGCCTTGACCACGCGCTCCAGGTTGGCCGAGACGCCGAAGCGGTCCGGGAAGGCCGTGTGCAGGGTCTCGCCGACGTGCGCGGCGATCGCCGGGCCGACGAGTTCGAGCAGGACCATCGGGGACATCGGCAGGCCCAGCGGGGCCAGCGCGTTGTCGGCGACCTCGATCGGAGTGCCCTCGTCCACCGCCGCCAGCACCTCGCCGAGGAAGCGGGTGAGCACGCGGTTGACCACGAACGCCGGGGCGTCCTTGACCAGGACCGAGGTCTTCTTGAGCTGCTTGGAGACGGCGAAGGCGGTGGCGAGCGCACCGTCGTCGGTCTGCTCGGCGCGGACGATCTCCAGGAGCGGCAGGATCGCGACCGGGTTGAAGAAGTGGAAGCCCACCACCCGCTCGGGGTGCGCCAGTTTGGAGGCCATCTCGGTGATCGACAACGACGAGGTGTTGGTGGCCAGGATGCAGGTCGGCGAGACCACGGCCTCGACCTCGGCGAACACCTGCTGCTTGACCGACATCTCCTCGAACACGGCCTCGATCACGAAGTCGGCGTCCGCGAACGCGTCCTTGGTCAGCGAGCCGGTCACCAGCGCCTTGAGCCGGTTCGCGGCGTCCGCCGAGATGCGCTTCTTGAGCAGGAGCTTGTCGACCTCGGCGTGCACGTAGCCGACGCCCTTGTCCACGCGCTCCTGGTCGATGTCGGTCAGCACGATCGGCACCCGCAGGCGACGCGCGAACAGCAGCGCGAGTTGTGAGGCCATCAGTCCGGCGCCGACCACGCCGACTTTGGTGACCGGGCGGGCGAGCTTGCGATCCGGCGCGCCGGCCGGGCGCTTGGCGCGCTTTTGGATCAGGTTGAACGAGTACAGTCCCGCGCGCAGTTCGTCGCCCATGATCAGGTCGGCGAGCGCGTCGTCCTCGGCGTCGAAGCCGGCCTGCAGCGAGGCCACGTCGCCCAATCGTGCGGAGCGCGCCGCGTCGATGATCTCCAGCGCGCGATACGGCGCGGGGGAGGCCCCGTGCACCTTCGAGTCGGCGATCGCCCGACCGCGCTCGATCGCCGCGTCCCAGCCGGCGCCGCGATCGATCTCCGGGCGCTCGACCACGATCTCGCCGGAGACGACCTTGCCCGCCCACACCAGCGATTGGGCCAGGAAGTCGGCCGACTCCACCAGCGCGTCCGCGATCCCGAGCTTGAATGCCTTGGGACCGTTGAGCTGCCGGTTCTGGTTCAGCGCGTTCTCGATGATCACGGTGACCGCGTTGTCCGGACCGATCAGATTCGGCAGCAACACGCAGCCGCCCCAACCGGGGACCAGACCCAGGAAACACTCGGGCAGCGAGAAGGCCGGCACCGCGGTGGAGATGGTGCGGTACGTGCAGGCCAGGCCGATCTCGACGCCGCCGCCCATCGCCGCGCCGTTGTAGAACGCGAACGTGGGCACCGGCAGCGCGGTCAGCCGCTTGAACGTGTCGTGGCCGGCCTTGCCGATGGCGTGCGCGTGCTCGCGCAGGACGACCTTCTCCACGCCCTTGAGGTCGGCGCCGACGGCGAAGATGAACGGCTTGCCGGTCACCCCCGCCGCGACGATGTCGCCCGCCGCGGCCAGCGCCTCGACCTTGTCGATCGCGGCGTTCAGCTCGCCCAGACCGGCCGGGCCGAACGTGTTCGGCTTGGTGTGGTCGAAGCCGTTGTCGATGGTGATCAGCGCGAACCTGCCCGCGCCGCCCGGGAGATCGAGCACGCGTACGGGGAAGTGCGAGACCAGTTCGTCGGGAAAGACCTCGGCGGCCAGTCGGCTCAGGTCGCTCACTTGTCGTTCCCCTCGGAGTTCGTCGCGGCGTTCGTCGCGGAGTTCGCGGTGTCCGCGTCGGCCCCGGTCCAGTTCGGGTTCTCCCAGATGACGGTCCCGCCCATGCCCAGCCCGATGCACATCGAGGTCAGGCCGTAGCGGACCTCGGGGTGCTCCTCGAACTGGCGCGCGAGCTGGGTCATCAGGCGCACGCCGGAGGAGGCGAGCGGGTGACCGAAGGCGATCGCGCCGCCGTACTTGTTCACACGCGGGTCGTCGTCGGCGATCTTGTAGTGGTCCAGGAAGGACAACACCTGGACCGCGAACGCCTCGTTCAGCTCGAACAGGCCGATGTCCTCGATGGTGAGGCCGGCGCGCTCCAGGGCCTTCTCGGTGGCCGGAACCGGGCCGATGCCCATCACCTCGGGCTCCACGCCGGCGAAGGCGAACTGCACGAGGCGCATCTTGATCGGCAGACCCAGCTCGCGCGCGGCGTCCTCGGAGGCGAGCAGACACGCGGTCGCGCCGTCGTTGAGGCCCGCCGCGTTGCCGGCGGTGACCCGGCCGTGCGGCCGGAACGGGGTCTTGAGCGCACCGAGGCCCTCGAGCGTGGTGCCCGGGCGCATCGGCTCGTCGACGGTGGACAGGCCCCAGCCCTGCTCGACCGAGCGGACCGCGACCGGCACCAGGTCGGGCTGGATCCGGTTGTCGGCGTACGCCTTGGCGGCCTTGTCCTGGCTGCCGAGGGCGAACCGGTCGGCGCGCTCCTTGGTCAGCTCCGGGAAGCGGTCGTGGATGTTCTCCGCGGTGTTGCCCATGACCAGCGCGGACGGGTCCACGAGCTGCTCGGAGATGATCCGCGGGTTCGGGTCGGCACCCTCGCCCATGGGGTGGCGGCCCATGTGCTCGACACCGCCGGCGACCACGACGTCGTAGGCGCCGAAGGCGATGCCGCCGGCGGCCGTGGTGACCGCGGTCATCGCGCCCGCGCACATGCGGTCGATCGAATAGCCGGGCACCTCGCGCGGCAGTCCCGCGAGCAGCGCCGCGGTACGGCCGATGGTCAGGCCCTGGTCGCCGATCTGCGTGGTGGCCGCGATGGCGACCTCGTCCACGCGAGCCGGCGGCAGCGACGGGTTGCGGCGCATCAGCTCACGGATACACGCGATGACGAGGTCGTCGGCTCGCGTCTCGTGGTAGATGCCCTTGGGGCCGGCCTTGCCGAAGGGGGTACGGACGCCGTCTACGAAGACGACGTCCCGGACGTTACGAGGCACGAGCGCACACTCCTCCTGCGATGGGTACGAGCCCCATGCTACTCATGAGTAACCAATGGTCCTAGCCCTCGACCCCACTCCGGCCGCGCCCCGTCCGCCGGACCGCCGTCCGCAGGGATCCGGAACGGCCCGGCGACCGGTGGATTTCCAGTCAAAGCGCCCCGGGGCGCCCCCGAAACGCCTCCCGAACGCATTCGGGCGCGCGAACGAGCCGAGGAAGTCGACGGTTTCGGCCGCGGTCGCCGGGATCCTCGACGCCGGACCGCCCGAGCCGCGCGCGCCCGCTCGGATCCGCCCGCAAGCGAGGCCGCAGCACGAGGGCGGAGCTCCGACGGGCTGTCGCGGTGGGCCGCGCCGAGGTGATCGCGAGGCTCCGGATTGTGCCGACTCGGCACGACTTTACGCATATACCGGGCTCGCCATGCTTTGCCGCGCCGGCGGGTCTCGGGTCGGACGTGATGTGATCCACGTTCGACGAGGGGGGCCTTTACTTCGGCTTGACTGTGTGGGGGCATTCGGCTGACAAAATAAGCCAAGCCTAGGCTTGGTTAGCCTTGCCTAATAATTGCCTTTTGTCCCTCTTGTGCATTCCTGCGGGTGCTGGTCCCTGCCGTTCCCCTGCCGGGCCTCGACCCGCCTTCGCTCGTTCTCGTCCCCGGGAGAGTCCATGTCTGTCGTCCGTCGCCGCCCTGCCGTTCGCGTGCTGGGCACCGGACTGTTGCTCGCGTTGCCGCTGGCGCTCACCGCGTGCAGCAGCGACGAATCCTCCGGCGACGCCGTCAAGGTGACCGCCAAGGACAAGTCGTGCGACGTCGGCAAGAAGGACTGGCCGGCGGGCAAGAACAGCATCAAGGTGACCAACAAGGGCAGCCAGGTCACCGAGCTGTACGTCTACGCCCAGGGCGACCGGATCGTCACCGAGCGCGAGAACATCGGCCCCGGCACCTCGGCGACGCTGAACTTCGAGATCAAGGCCGGCAGCTACGAGGTCGCCTGCAAGCCCGGGATGAAGGGCGACGGCATCCGGCAGAAGATCACCGTCGCCGGCACCCCGGCCGAGAAGCCGGTCGACCCCCGCCTCGCCCAGGCGGTCGCGCACTACCGCGCCTTCACCACCGAGACGGTCGATCAGATGTTGCCGGTCGCCACCGAGTTCGTGAACGCGGTCAAGGCCGGCGACGTGGCCAAGGCCAAGGACCTCTACCCCAAGTCGCGCCTGGGCTGGGAGACCATCGAGCCGGTCGCGGAGAGCTTCGGCGACCTCGACCCGCAGATGGACGCCCGCGAGGCCGACCTGGAGCCGGGGCAGGAGTGGTCCGGTTGGCACCGGATCGAGAAGGCGCTGTGGACGACCGGACAGATCACCGACGTGGAGAAGGGCTACGCCGACCGCCTGTTGGCCGACCTCAAGACGCTCCAGTCGAAGGTGGGCACGGCCGAGATCACCCCGACCTCGATCGCCAACGGCGCCAAGGAACTCCTCGACGAGGTGGCCACCGGCAAGGTCACCGGTGAGGAAGAGGCGTTCAGCCACACCGACCTGTGGGACTTCGTGGGCAACGTGGACGGCGCGAAGAAGGCGTTCGACCTGCTGAAGCCGTACGTGGCGGAGAAGGACGCGGCGCTGGCCGGCACCCTGGACGGCGAGTTCGCCAAGATCCAGGGCCTGTTGAACAAGTACAAGCAGGGCGAGGGCTACGTGTCCTACGACACCGTCGACGAGGCCAAGCGCAAGGAACTCTCGGACGCCGTCAACGCGCTCGGCGAGCCGTTGTCCAAGCTGGCCGGCGTCGTCGCCTAGTCATGTCCCACGTCGCAACGGGCGAACGCCCGGCCGCAGCGCGGGGCCGGGCGTGGCACGCCGCCGACCACATCGCACGGGCAACCGCACGTCCATAGGGAGGGCCTCATGACCGAGATCGAACACGACACCGAGACGGTCGAGCCGTCGGGCGACGGTTTCAGTCGGCGGGCCCTGCTGGGCTGGACCGGCGGCGCGCTCGTGGTCGGCGCCGCCGCGGCCGGCGGGGTGGCCACCGCGGTCACCGGGAGCGAGGACAAGTCGTCCGTGCCGACCCCGGGCGCGGTCGACTTCCACGGCGTCAACCAGGCCGGCATCGCCACGCCGGTGCAGGACCGGCTGCACTTCTGCGTCTTCGACGTGATCACCGACGACCGCGCCAAGCTGGTCCGCATGCTTCGACAGTGGACCGCCGCGGCGGCCGCGATGACCGCGGGCAAGGCGATCGGGACCGGCGCGGACAGCGGCGTCCCGCAGTCGCCGCCGGACGACACCGGCGAGGCCGTCGGCCTGCCGCCGAACAACCTCACGCTCACCGTCGGGTTCGGCCCCACGCTGTTCACCAAGGACGGCCGGGACCGGTTCCAGATCGCCGCGAAGAAGCCCGAGGCGCTCGCCGAACTGCCCCTGTTCCCGGGCGACAAGCTCGACCCGCAGCGCTCCGGCGGCGACATCGCGGTCCAGGCCTGCTCGGACGATCCGCAGGTCGCGGTGCACGCGATCCGCAACCTCGCCCGGATCGGCTTCGGCGTGGTGTCGGTGCGCTGGTCCCAGCTCGGCTTCGGCAAGACCTCCTCGACCACGCCCGAGGCGATGACGCCGCGCAACCTGTTCGGATTCAAGGACGGCACGCGCAACATCGCCGGCACCGAGGCCGACCGACTGCGCGATCACGTGTGGGTACCGGCCGGCGAGGGCCCGCAGTGGATGACCGGCGGGTCGTACCTGGTCGCCCGCCGAATCCGGATGCACATCGAGACCTGGGACCGGACCTCGCTACAGGAGCAGCAGGACGTCATCGGCCGGTCCAAGGGCGTCGGCGCGCCGCACGGCGCCACCGGCGAGCACGACGTGGTCCCGCTCAAGGCGTTGCCGGAGAACTCGCACGTGCGCCTGTCCCACCCCGACTCCAACAACGGGGTGACCATCCTGCGCCGGGGTTACTCGTTCGTGGACGGGTCGGACGGGCTCGGCCGGCTGGAGGCGGGCCTGTTCTTCCTGGCCTACCAGCGCGACCCGCGCAAGGGCTTCATCCCGCTCCAGCAACAGTTGGCGGCGAACGACACGATGAACGAATACATCCAGCACGTGGGTTCGGCGCTGTTCGCCTGCCCCGGCGGGGTGCACGGCGCGGACGACTACTGGGGCAAGGCGCTGTTCGCCTGAGTGCCGGTGGGCGCCGCCCACCCCGATGCGTGAAGGGCCCGATCCGCACCTCGGATCGGGCCCTTCACGCATGTGCGCCGGGGTGTGCTCAGGCGGTGGCGGTGGTTTCCTGCGGGGTCGGTGTCCGGGTCTTGGTGCCGCCCTTGGGGAGCAGGAGGAACAGGGCCATGACGGGGACGAGGTAGAGGAGCCAGACGGTGGCCTGCAGGACGGTGGGGTCGGGTTGGAAGTTGAGGATGCCCTTGAGGAGGGTGCCGTACCAGCTGTCGGCGGGGATGGTGTCGCTGATGTCGAAGGCGCGGTCGGTCAGGCCGGGGAGGTGGTCGGCCTCCTGGAGGTCGTGGACGCCGTAGGCGAGGACGCCGGCGGCGACGACGACGAGGCCGGCGCCGGTCCACAGGAAGAATTTGGCGAGGTTGATGCGGACGGCGCCGGCGTAGAAGAGGTAGCCGAGGACGACGGCGGTGGCCAGGCCGAGGGCGACGCCGATCATGGGTTCGGTGTTCTCGCCGGTGGAGCGGGCGGTGCCCCAGACGATGACGGCGGTCTCCAGTCCTTCGCGGCCCACGGACAGGAACGCGGTGAGGACGAGTGCGCCGGTGCCCATGGACAGGGCGTGGTCGAGTCGGCCCTGGAGCTCGGTCCTGAGGGCGTGCGAGGTGCGTCGCATCCAGAAGATCATCCAGGTGACCAGCAGGACGGCGACGATCGACAGGGAGCCGCCGAAGAGTTCCTGTTGCCTGAACGTCATCTCGGCGGAGGTCAGTTCGAGGGTCGCCTCCAGGGCGACGCTCAGCGCCACCGCGGCGGCCACCCCCAGCCACACGGCCGGCAACGCGTCCCGGCGCTCGCTCTTGACGAGATAGGCGATCAGGATGCTGACCACCAGGGCCGCCTCCAGGCCCTCGCGCAGGCCAATCAGATAGTTGGCAAACACAAGCCACCCCACCGCTCGAACAAATACCGAAAAATTAGGCGAGGCTAACCAAACCATCCGGGGGATCCGGCGTCAATGTGGACAAAGCAAAGCTCGGGTAACGGCGTGCCGCGCCGAATCGCGAATCGCCCGTCGCGGCGCACCGGACGCAACGCGCCCGGTGCGCGGTGCCCGGGTCAGGCGCCGGTGCCGTTGGCGGCGTGTGCGGCCAGCCGCAGGAACGCGCCGGAGAGCGCGGGCGCGGTCAGCGTGATCTGCCACGAACGTGCGCCGAAGGCGCGCAGCACGTCGCCGATCGCGTCGGCGGTGGGCGCCGAGGGTGGTGCCCAGGCGAGCCGGCGCACGTAGTCCGGCGCGAGCAGGTTCTCGGTGGGCAGCGTGTGCTCGTCCGCGATGGCCGCCACGGCCGTCTTGGCCGCGGTCAGACGCTCCGCGGCGGCCGGGTCCTTGTCCGTCCACGCGCGCGCCGGCGGCGGGCCCTCGTGCGGCAGCGTGGACATCGGCAGCTCCACCTCGGGCAGCGCCCGGGCCTGCTCGATCGCGGCCAGCCACACGCCGGCCTGGCGTCGGCTGTCCCGACCGGTGAAGCCGGGCAGCGCGAGCAGGGCGGCCACCGACGCGGGCCCGGCGAGCGCGGCCTCGACGATCGCGCTGTCCGGGATCACCCGGCCCGGCGAGACGTCCTTCTGGCGGGCGATGCCGTCCCTGGCCAGCCACAACGAGCGCACGATCGCCAACTGCCGACGGCGCCGCACCCGGTGCAGCCCGGACGTGCGCCGCCACGGGTCCACCCGGGGGGCGGCCGGCGGCGCGGCGGCGATCGCGGCGAACTCCTGCAGGGCCCAGTCGAGCTTGCCCTGCTCGGTCAGTACGGCCTCCAGCTCGTCGCGCAGCTCGATCAGCACCTCCACGTCCAGCGCGGCGTAACGCAGCCACGGCTCGGGCAGGGGGCGGGTGGACCAGTCCACCGCCGAGTGCCCCTTCTCCAGGGAGAAGCCGAGCACGGTCTCGACCATCGCGCCCAGCCCCACCCGGGGGAAGGCGGCGAGTCGGCCGGCCAGCTCGGTGTCGAAGATCCGCCGCGGCACCATGCCGACCTCGGCCAGGCACGGCAGGTCCTGGGAGGCGGCGTGCAGGACCCATTCGGCGTCGACGATCGCCGCGCCGAGCCCGGACAGGTCCGGACACGCTGCGGGGTCGACCAGGGCGCTGCCCGCGCCGGCCCGACGCAGTTGGATCAGATAGGCACGTTGTCCGTAGCGATAGCCCGACGCCCGCTCGGCGTCGACGGCGACCGGTCCCGCTCCGGCGGCGAAGGCGGCGATGGTCTCGGCGAGCGCTCGCGGATCCGCCACGACCGGCGGTACGCCCTCGCGAGGTGCCAGGAGAGGGACCGGCGCCGGGGGGACCGGCGCCGGAAGTTCGGATGAGGTTTCGAAGGAGGCGTCGGTCACCCCACCAAAATAACCCGCCCGTCCACCCGATCGGGCAGGTCCCCGCCAAGGTGGGCGCGCCACGGGCGGTGTACGGCGGTCGGAAACCGTACAAAATCCACCGGCACGGAATATCCGGGACATGCCGGGGCGCCGGATTCGGCCGGCGACATCGGGTTCGGGCGCCCTCGTGCGCGCGAGGCGGGTGCAGGTCGCGCGGCGAGCCGAACCGGCTCGACCGACCCGGGGCCGAGCGCGCCCGGGCCCCGACAGGCCGAATCCCGGCGGGTGGGTCCACCCGCCGGGATTCGGCTCTACCTGATGAGGTGTCCTGATGCTCTGCCGACCTGCGTCAGCTGATGATGCCCGCCCGCAACGCGAGGGCGACCATGCCGGCACGGTCGCCCGTGCCCATCTTGCGGGCGATGCGGGCGAGATGGCTCTTGACCGTCAACGCCGACAGGCCCATCGCCTGGCCGATCGCCTTGTTGGACCGGCCCTCCGCGACGAGGCGCAGGACCTCGATCTCGCGCGCCGAAAGCTCCCGGACGCCGGAGCCGGGCTCCGTCCCGCGCTGTTCCGACGGACGCATGCGGTTTGCCTGGGGCATCCCGTGGTGCATTCCCGCTTGCCGTGCGTGTCCAGGGTTCAGTCCCGCTCGCGCGCCGGTCACGACATAGCCCCGAACGCCCGCGGCAAGCGCGGAACGAACGGCACCGATGTCGTCGGCTGCGGAGAGTGCCAAGCCGTTCGGCCAACCGGACGCGCGCATCTCGGTGAGAAGCGTGAGTCCGGAGCCGTCGGGCAGGTGCACGTCGGCGACACAGAGGTCGCGCGGTGTACCGGCACGGGATCGAGCCTCGGCGATGGTCGACGCCCCGACGACGTCGCGCACACCGAGGGCCCACAGGTGGCGGATGACCGCGTCGCGAACCCGGGGGTCCGCGACGACAACCATTGCCGTGGGCTTGGAAGGACGGTAGGCAAGCAGGTTTGCAGGGTGATCGAGAAGTACCGACACCGGGCCTCCTGCGCAGTGATCGCGATTCCCGAAGAAGCGGCCCGACCAGCTACTCCTTCGGGGTGGTCACCCTGTCCTTCGGCACATATGGCGCCGGCCTTTAGAGGAAGATCCAAATCCGTTATGCGACGTTGACCCGGGTGTGTGACCGCGAGGTCTCGCAGTGCCGACCCGGCGTGTCAGGAGCCGGGTCGGGCGGGCCGGCGCGGTATGGCGACCACGCCTTCGCCCGAGACCAGCGGCGGCAAACCCGCGCAGGTGCACATGAGTTCGGTCCACGCCAGCAGGTGGGGCAACAACTCGTCGTCGGTCGGGGTCCAGGACGCCCGGACCTCGATCTCGGTCCGGGCGATCTGCCCGGAGAGTCCGCCGAAACCCTGCGAGGTACTGCGACTGACGGTGCCGCTGGGGGCCCGATAGGCGGCGCCGACCGCGTGCAGGGACTCGGTCAGCCAGGTCCAGCCGACCTCGGGCAGCAGCGGGTCCATCGCCAGCTCGGGTTCGAGTTCGGCCCGCGTCATGGTCACCACGCGAAACGTCCCCTCCCAGGCCTCGTGACCCGCCGGGTCGTGCAGCAGCACGATCCGCCCGCCCGCCAGTTCGTCCTCGTCCTCGCCCAGCGCGACCTCACCCGCGAACGCCGCCGACCAGGGGGCCAGGCCGCGTGGCCGGGACATCTCCTCCAGCACGATCTCCGGGCGCAGGCTCGCGGCCCGCCATCCGGCCAGCGCCTGCCGAAACTCCTCGGGCTCCTCGGATTCGCCGCCTGCTGCCATGCCTGGCAGCCTAGGCCGCGCCGGGGTCGTCAGGCCCGGGCGACGCGCCGGACGGGGGTGCTCGGTCTGGGCCGTCCGGGTGCGTCTGGGACCATGGCGGATGTGACCGAAACGAGCCTTCCGCACGCCACCGTCCGAGACTCGGCCTTCCTGCGGGCCTGCCGACGTGAACCCGTACCGCACACCCCGGTGTGGTTCATGCGCCAGGCGGGTCGTTCGCTGCCCGAATACCGCAAGCTTCGCGAGGGCACCGCGATGCTCGACTCGTGCATGCGGCCGGACCTGGTCACCGAGATCACCCTGCAGCCGGTGCGCCGGCACGGCGTGGACGCGGCGATCTTCTTCAGCGACATCGTGGTCCCGCTCAAGGCGATCGGCATCGACCTGGACATCAAGCCCGGCGTCGGTCCGGTGGTGGCCCACCCGATCCGCTCGCGCGCCGATCTCGCGCAACTGCGCGATCTGACGCCGGAGGACGTCCCCTACATCACCGAGGCGGTCGGTCAGCTCGTCGGCGAACTCGGCGCCACGCCGCTGATCGGGTTCGCCGGGGCGCCGTTCACCCTCGCCAGCTACCTGGTCGAGGGCGGGCCGTCGAAGAACCACGAGCAGACCAAGGCGCTGATGTACGGCGACCCGCAACTGTGGGCCGACCTGGTCGACCGGCTCGCGCAGATCACCTCGGCGTTCCTGAAGGTGCAGATCGAGGCGGGCGCCTCGGCGATCCAACTGTTCGACTCGTGGGCCGGCGCGCTGTCCGCCGCCGACTATCGCGCGTCGGTGCTGCCGGCCAGTACGAAGGTGCTGGCCTCGGTCGAGCACTACGGCGTGCCGCGGATCCACTTCGGGGTGGGCACCGGGGAACTGCTGCACATGTTCGGCGAGGCCGGGGCCGACGTGGTCGGCGTCGACTGGCGCATTCCGCTGGACGCGGCGGCGACCCGGGTCGGGCCGGGCAAGGCGCTCCAGGGCAACCTGGACTCGGCCGTGGTGTTCGCGCCGTGGGAGGCGGTCCGGACCAAGACCGACGAGGTGTTGGCCGCCGGGCGTGCCGCCGAGGGGCACATCTTCAACCTGGGGCACGGCGTACTGCCCAACACCGACCCCGAGGTGCTCACCCGGATCGTGGCGCACGTGCACGAGGTCAGCGCGCGGTAGGGCGGCGGGTGCGGGCGCCGGTGGTTCTGGGGTCGACGCCCGCGCGCTGCTCGGCGGCGTGGACGCGGGTGCCGGGTCGGTGAGCTGCGGGAGCGCTGCCCGAACGGGGCCGACGCGTGGCCGGTTCCGGCCGCCGGGCGGTGCGCGTGAGAGGGTGCGGTGTGGACAGTTCGCCGGTGGTAGACGGTCGTCATGTCGTGGTCGTGGGGGGCGGAATCGCCGGTCTCACGGCTGCCTGGATGTTGCTTCGGGACGGCGATCCGCAGCTCACCGTCACGGTGCTGGAAGGCTCCGCGCGGATCGGTGGCAAGCTGCACGCGGGCACCATCGCGGGCGTCGCGGTCGACGAGGGCGCCGAGTCGATGCTCGCGCGGCGCAGCGAGTCGATCGACCTCGCGCGTGAGGTCGGCCTGGCCGCGGATCTGCAGCCGCCGACCACCGCGAGCGCGTCGTTGTGGACCCGCGGTGCGCTGCGGCCGATGCCGCGCGGCCACGTCATGGGTGTGCCCGGCGACCTGGAAACGCTCGCGTCGAGCGGGGTGTTGTCGGCGGCGGGCCTGGCCCGGATCCCGCTGGACCACGCGCTCGCGCCGCACCGCTACGAGGACGACGTCTCGGTGGGCCGCTATGTCGCCGAGCGGGTCGGCCACGAGGTGGTGGACCGGCTGGTCGAGCCGCTGTTGGGTGGGGTGTACGCGGGCAACGCCTACGACATCTCGCTCGCCGCGGCGGTCCCGCAGTTGTTGCCGATCGCACGCTCCGGCGGGTCGCTGGTCGCGGGTGTGCGCGGGCTGCTGGAGCGTGCCGCCCAGCGGCCGGGCGGCCCCGTGTTCATGGGCATTCGCGGTGGCGTCGGGCGGCTGCCGGTCGCGGTCGCGGGCGCGGTGGTGGCGACCGGGCGCGGCGAGATCAAAACCCGGACCATGGTGCGCGAACTGGAGCGCACGCCGAGCGGCTGGCGGCTGATCACCGGGCCGACGAACGCGCCGGCCGTGCTCGACGCGGACGCGGTGGTGCTCGCGGTGCCGGCGGCGCCCGCGGCGCGGCTGCTGCGGCCGCACTCCACGGTTGCCGCGGTCGAACTGTCCTCGATCGAGTACGCGGGCATGGCGCTGGTCACCCTCGCGTTCCGCCGCGCCGACCTGGCGGCGGTGCCCGCCGGCAGCGGGTTCCTGGTGCCGCCGATCGACGGCCGCCGGATCAAGGCGAGCACGTTCGCGTCGAACAAGTGGGGCTGGCTCGGCGATGCCGACCGCGACACCTTCGTCCTGCGCACCTCGCTCGGGCGGGCCGGCGAGCAGGCGGTGCTGCAGCGCGAGGACGCGGATCTGGTCGCCGACTCGCTCGCCGACCTGCGGGACGCGATCGGGCTGAGCGCCGAGCCGATCGACACGAGGGTCACCCGCTGGGGTGGTGGGCTGCCGCAGTACGCGGTCGGCCATCTGGGCCGGATCGCCTGCGTGCGCGACGCGGTGGAGCGGTTGCCCCGGCTGGCGGTGTGCGGTGCGGCGTACGAGGGCGTGGGCATCCCCGCGTGTGTGGCGAGCGGGACGGCTGCCGCGGCCGACGTCTTGGCGCAGCTCGCCGGGCCGCTTGCCCGCCCCGTGCGCTGACGCCCGGCTCGGGAGAGAGAGAATCGACCCATGACGCAAAGCACCGCGGAGAACACCCCGGAACCGGTCGACGCCGCAGCAGCCGTGATCGACGCCGCTCTCGACGGGGACGTCACCGGGACCGAAGGCGGGCCGGCGCCGACCCGCCCCAAGGCCCGCGACCTCAACCAGGTGATCAGGTACACGATGTGGTCGGTCTTCCGGCTCCGTGAACCGCTGCCCGTGGACCGGGCGGGCATGGCGGGCGAGGTCGAGCAGTTGTTCGAGCAGTTGCTCGACAAGGACGTCGTGGTGCGTGGCACCTACGACGTCTCGGGCCTGCGCGCCGACGCGGACCTGATGATCTGGTGGCACGCCGAGGACTCGGACGCGCTCCAGGAGGCGTACAACCGCTTCCGCCGCACCGACCTGGGGCGGCTGCTGGAGCCGGTGTGGTCGAACATGGCGCTGCATCGCCCGGCGGAGTTCAACAAGAGCCACATCCCGGCCTTCCTGGCCGAGGAGACCCCGCGCGACTTCGTCGCGGTGTATCCCTTCGTGCGCTCGTACGAGTGGTACCTGCTGGAGGACGCCGAGCGTCGTCGGCTGCTCGCCGAGCACGGGAAGATGGCGCGCGGCTTCCCGGACGTGCGGGCGAACACGGTGCCCTCCTTCGCGCTCGGCGACTACGAGTGGATCCTCGCCTTCGAGGCCGACGAGCTGCATCGCATCGTCGACCTGATGCGGCACCTGCGCGGCTCGGAGACCCGCCGGCACGTGCGCGAGGAGGTGCCGTTCTACACCGGTCGCCGGCGTTCGATCGGCGAACTGCTCGCCGGTCTGGTCTGAGTCACCTCCCGCGCGGCGGTCGAGCCGATCGGGCCCGACCGCCGCGCGGCGTCGCAGGCTAGGACGAGCTGCTCGAACACGACGACGAGCTCGAGCACGAGGAACCGCTGGAACAGGACGAGCCGCTCGAGCACGACGAGCCGCTCGAACACGAGGAACCCCCGCCCGCGCCGCACGAGGAGTTCCCGCCGCACGCGGCGTGGTGGCCGTGATGCCCCTGCCAGTCGGGGCCGTGCTGGTGGTGCCCGTGCTGGTGGTGGTGCCCGTGCGAGTGCTGCGAGCCGTATCCGTCGAATGGCGGGCCGCCCATCCACGGGGCGTCGTTCGAGAACCCGCCTCGTCCGTACCCCCGACGGGCGCGCCGGTCCGCCCACTGCCGGATCGGCCTGCGGAGCCGCCTGCGGACCTGCCGGAGGATGATGCTCCACACCGCGACGACCAAGAACACCGCTACAACGGCCCAGACCATGCCGCGCCCACCCCCTGTGTGCGATTGCCTGCCGTGCCTACTGCCCGCGCCCCCACGCGCGGCGTGCCAACCACCCGCGCCATCGCCCCCACCGGGACGGCTCGCGCGTCGTGAACACCTCGGCCAACGCCGCCGGCAGCGCGTCCCGCTCGCACAGGTGCGACGCGAAGGCGTGTACGTCCGCGCGGCTGCCGCCCTCCGCCGGTTTCGGGTGCACCAGTGCCCACGTCATGAACTCGCCCGGCCAGCGCGGCCCCAGCGCGTCGGCCAGTTCGGGCACCGCGCGCAGCGCCGAGTCGCGCCGCTTGGCGGCCAGTGCCCGGGCCTGGGTCCGCACCCGCTCCGGATCGAAGCCGGCCGGCGTGGGTCCACCCGCCACCAGTGCCGCGAGCAGTTCGCCCTGTTGCCGGGCCAGCCGTTCGCGCGCGCTCACGAGCGCACCGCCGGGCGGGTGAGCACCGCGCGGATCGCGGCCAGTTCGGCGGCCAACTCGCCGGCCGGCGGGAAGTCGGTGTCGCGCTCCAGCAGCACCCGCGGCGGCCGGTGCAGCGCGCACAACATCTCCAGCACCTCCAGGACCGGCGCGGTCACCGGGTGCGCGTGTGTGTCGTGCCACAGGCCGTCGCGCTCGACGCCGCCGGCGACGTGCACGTACTCGACCGCCTCCAGCGGCAGTTCGGCCAGTGCGGCGGCCGGGTCCAGGCCGTGGTTGACCCGCTCGGTGTGCAGATTGGCCACGTCGATCAGCAACCGCACGCCGGTGCGCTCGACCAGCTCGGTCAAAAACCGCGCCTCGCTCATCTCGTTGTCGGGCCAGGTCAGCAGGGTCGCCGGGTTCTCCAGCGCGAGCGGGACCGGCAGCGACTCCTGGGCGATCCGTACGTTCTCCACGACCACGTCGAGCGCGTCCCACGTCATCGGCGCGGGCAGCAGGTGGCCGGCCTCCAGACCGCCTGCCCGGACGAACGCGAGGTGCTCGCTGACCAGCGGCGACTCCAGCGCGCCCGCCACCTCGGCCAGTCGGGCCAGTCGGGCCGGATCGGGCCGGTCGGCACCCGCGAGCCCGAGGGCGACGCCGTGCGGAATCACCTCGACGCCCCGTGCGCGCAACACCCGCAACGACTCGGGCAGGTGCTCGACGCAGACGTTCTCGGCGATCACCTCGACGAAATCGACGCCGGCCAGGCGCTCGATCGTCAGGTCGATCTCCGGTCGCCACCCGATTCCCACCGCTGTCCGCATCCGCCAAGCATGACGGGCACCACGCACGGCGAAACAGGCGGACTTCCCTCGGTTGCGCCGCGCCCACCGGGCCCGGACGGCCCCTAGCCGCCGCAGCCGTCCGCCGTGCCGCCGCAGGAGCCCGCTCGGGCGCCCTGGGGGGACGCGCAGGACGTGTTGCCGCACCACGGGGACTGCGGGTCGCGGCTGCCCGGAGCGGGGGCGTTGCGGCGGAAGATCTCCTTGACCACCGGGTCGGGGAAGCGGTCCAGGCCCCACAGCGCGACCGCGCCCACCCCGTCGGCGCCCAGGGCGGCCACCGCCGCCTCGTCGCGGCGCAGCCGGATCAGCCGGCGCATCATCGGCGCGGTGGGCACCACCCGCTCACCGAACACGCCGAGCAGCAGCAGGCCCGCGACACACGCCTGGATGCCGATCACCGCGAGCAACAGACCCACCCACGGCAGCGCGCTCGCGGCTCCGTCGTCGGCGGTCACGAAGCCCGCCACGGCGGTGGCCACACCCAGCGGGATGCTCGCGAACAACGCCCAGCGCGGCAGCCGGCGCGGCTCCGCGTTCGGCCGCGCGACCAGACCGTCCGCGAACAACGTGGCGCCGATCGCCTGGATCTCCGGCGACGCGGCCACCCGCACGCGCAGTTCGCGCAGCGGCAGCCCGCCGTACTCCTCGTCGAGCACGCGCAATGGTGCGTCCGCCACCGCGTCCGGCTCGGGGGCGCGGGCGGCGACCACCTGGCCGTCCCGGCTCACGTGCAACGACCCGGCGCCGAGCAGGCGCAGGATGCACACGTCGGCCGCGCGGGCCGCACCGCCGGACACGAACGCGTACTCGGCCGGGCTCAGTTCGGTCAGGCGTTGCCGATCGGCCCGCTTGCCGCCACGCCGGGCGCACCCGATGGCGACGCCGAGCACGAGCGCCGTCCAGACCGAGTACGCGAGGAGTGGCAGCCACGGATTCATGGTCACCAGGCATAGCGGACGAACACCGCCCGAGTGACCCGATGTGAGCTTTGCCGCACCGGCCCGAAGCAGGTTTGCCGGCCGGGCGATCGACCCTGCGGCTCGATCAGCCCTGCGGGTCGGGTTCCAGGGTCAGCGAGATGGAGTTGATGCAGTAACGCTGGTCGGTGGGCGTCCCGTAGCCCTCACCCTCGAAGACGTGTCCCAGGTGCGAGCCGCAACTCTTGCAGCGCACCTCGACCCGGGTCATGCCCATCGACGAGTCCTCGATGTACTCGACCCGGTCCTCGGCCAGCGGCGCGTAGAAGGACGGCCAGCCGCAGTGGCTGTCGAACTTGGTGTCGGAGCGGAACAGCTCGGTCCGGCATGCCCGACAGCGGTAGACGCCGGTCGTCTTGGTCTCGGTGTACTCGCCCGTCCAGGCGCGCTCGGTGCCGGCTCGGCGCAGCACCCGAAACTCCTCGGGGGACAGCTCGGCCCGCCACTGGTCGTCGGTCTTCTCGATTTCGTAGGCCATGTTCACATCCAACACCGCACGGTGCCGCGACGTTCCCTCGGGGACGTCGCGGCACCGTGCGGTCGGCCCGGCCGGCCGATGCTCAGCGCGGGGCGTTGTTGCGGTCGCGGATCGCGTCCAGGATCTCCGGGCCGAGCAGGGTGACATCGCCCGCGCCCATGGTCAGGACCAGATCCCCGGGCCGGGCCAGCGCGGCCACCGAACCGGCGACGTCGGACCAACTGTGCTCGGTGCGCACCAGGCCGCCGTTGTCCAGCGCGGCGTGCGCGATGATGTTGCTGGTCACGCCCGGCTGCGGGTCCTCGCGGGCGGCGTAGATGTCCATCACGACCGCGATGTCGGCGGCGGCCAGCGCGCGGCCCATCTCCACACCCAACTGCTGGGTGCGGCTGAACAGATGCGGCTGGTACACCGCGATCACCCGGCCCGCGCCCACCGCGCCGCGCGCGGTGGCCAGGTCGGCGGCGATCTCGGTGGGGTGGTGGGCGTACGAGTCGATCACCCGGATGCCGCTCTCCTCGCCCTTGAGCTGGAATCGGCGGCGCACTCCCTGGTACTTGCCCAGGCCCTCGGCCATCCGCTGCGGCTCGACGCCCAGGGCCAGGCCGACCGCGAGCGCCATCACCGCGTTGGAGGCGTTGTGCCGGCCGGGCACCGCGACGGTGAACACCAGGTCGTCCTCGACGGCCTTGCCGCGCACCGTGACCCGGCTGCCCAGGCCGAGCGACTCGATCTCGACCAGGCGCAGGTCCGCGTCCGGGTGCTCGCCGACGGTGACCACCCGCAGCAGCGGCAGGGACACCGCGAGCCGCTCGCGCAGGGTGCCGGCGCCGGCGTCGTCGGCGGACACCACCAGGGTGCCGCCCGGGGTGATCCGGGCGGCGAAGATCTCGAACGCCTCCAGCACGTCCTCGAGCGAGCCGTAGTTGGCGTGGTGGTCCAACTCGACGTTGAGGACGACCGCGACCTCGGGCGCGTACTTGTGGAAGCTGCGGTCGCTCTCGTCCGCCTCGGCCACGAAGATGTCGCCCGAGCCGTGGTGGGCGTTGCTGCCGGCCTCGTTGAGGTCGGCGCCGATCGCGAAGGACGGGTCCAGGCCCAGCGAGGTGAGGCCGACCGCGAGCATGCTGGTCGTGGTGGTCTTGCCGTGGGTACCGGCGACGGCCACCGAGCGGCGCCCGTCCATCAGCCGGGCGAGCGCGTCCGCGCGGTGCACGATCGGGATGCCCCGCTCGCGGGCGCGCACCAGCTCGGGATTGTCCGTACGGATCGCGGACGACACGACCACGCAGGACACGTCCTCGGCCACGTTGGCCGCGTCGTGGCCCACGTGCACCGTGCAGCCGAGTTGGCGCAGCGCGAGCACCTGGGTGGAGTCCTTGGCGTCGCTGCCGGAGACCCGGGCCCCGCGAATCGCGAGGATCTTGGCGAGCCCGGACATGCCGGCGCCACCGATGCCGACGAAGAACGGGCTGCCGAGGTCGACGGGCTCGGCGGGGGGTGCCATGACGCGGGCTCCTTCGAATCGTGGGACCCGGGCGGTTCGGCGCGGGCTCCCGCGATTGTGTCAGTTCACGTCGTGTGCGAAGAGCTTGAGCACCGGGACACCCACGTTCTGCCGGGCCCGCGAGGCCCAGTCGCGGTGGAAGACCTCTTCGATGAAGTGCGGGTCGGTGAGCACGATCACCTCGTCCGCGTCGTGCCGCTCGACGATCTGCTTGAGCGTGTCCAGCGGGTCGCGCCCCGGGGTGGTCTCGCCCACCGCGTTCGCGCCGGACGCGCGCAGGGCCGCGACGCTCGCGTCCAACGTACGGCGGGCGGCGGTCGCGCCGTCGTCCGGGTCGGGCTTCTCGTCGATGTCCTCGGCCGCCTCGTCCAGGCGCACCAGGGCCACGTCGTCCAGGGCCTGGAGCAGCTTGCGATGGTCGGCCTTGCCGGGCAGGACCACCACGAACGAGGTCTCGACGCCCTCGTGCAGGCTGGTGACGAACTCGACGTCCGCCTCGTTCAGGACCTTTTCGATGAGCAGCACGATCGTGTACACGCAACACTCCTTGATCCGGATGATCCAACCGCCGGGGCGGGTGTCTGTGCGCCGTCCGCCCAGGAGACCACCCTCCCACTCTCTCGGTCGGCGACCGTCCACGAGCGCGGGATATCGGCCGCCGGGCACGGGCGCGCGGGTGTGCCGGCGAGGCTCACGCCCGCACGTAGCGGGTGAACAGCGAGCCGTCCTCCTCCAGCACCGACACCGGGCGCATCGACAGGCCGTCCGGAAGGGCCGGACCGGCCAGGATCCGGTCGGCGGGACCGGCGGTCAGCAGCGGGCTCACCGTCAGGCACAGCTCGTCCAGGCGACCGCACGCGGCGATCTGGGCCAGCACGTGCGGGCCGCCCTCGGTGAGCTGCCGGGTCAGGCCGCGGGCCGCCAGTGCGTCCAGGGCACTCGCGAGGTCGACCCGGTCCCGTCCGGCGACGAGCAGGTCACCGTTTTCGCGGGCCGCCGCCAAGCCGTGCGGTGCGGCCTCCTCGCAGGTGATCACGATGGTCGGGGTGACCGCCTCGGTGAACAGCGGCGCGGTGAAGTCGATGGCCAGGCTGCGCGAGACGACCGCGATCACCGGCGCCGGCGGTTGCCCGGCGGCGGCGCGGGCGGCGGCGTAGGCCGGTTTGGGCTTGGGCGGCCGGTAGCCCTCCTTGCGGACGGTGGCCGCGCCCACCACCACGACGTCGGCCAGGCCGCGCAGCACCCCGAAGATGCGCTTGTCCGCCGGTGAGGACAGCCCCGCTGACAGGCCGTCGGGTGCCTGCGCGGCGCCGTCGAGGCCGGCCACCATGTTGGCCCGCAGCCAGGTTCGGCCGGGCGGATAGGCGTACGCCTCGACGAGGTCGACGTCGGGTTCGGCAGGGGCGCTGGGTACGGGAAGGAGACGGCGCATGCGACCGAGTTTTGCACGCGTCGTAGGCTTGATGATCGTGCCAGTAGTCCACGCCGTGTCACTCACCCGGCGGCAGCCCAGCGTCCCCGCCGACCGTCTCGTCGCCGAGATGGTTCCGCCGCCGCGCTTCGGCGACGTGCGCTTCGATACCTACATTCCCGATCCGAACCAGCCCGGGCAGGCCGCGGCCGTGCAGCGCCTGGAGCGGTTCGCGGCCGAGCTGAACGGGGACGGCGGGAACGGCCAGCGGCGCTGGTTCCGCCGGGAGAGCGCGCCCGGCCCCAGCGGGATCTACCTCGACGGCGGCTACGGCGTCGGCAAGACCCACCTGCTCGCGTCGCTGTGGCACGCCGCGCCCGGACCCAAGTCGCTGTGCACGTTCGTCGAGCTGACCAACCTGGTCGGCGCGCTGGGCTTTCGGCAGACCGTCGAGGCGCTGTCCGGACACCGCCTGTTGTGCATCGACGAGTTCGAGCTGGACGACCCGGGCGACACCGTCCTGGTGTCCACCCTGCTCGGCAAGCTCGCCGACGCGGGCGTCAAGCTGGCCGCCACCTCGAACACGCTGCCCGACAAGCTCGGCGAGGGCCGGTTCGCCGCGCAGGACTTCATGCGCGAGATACAGGGGTTGTCCGCGCGCTTCGAGGCGTTGCGCATCGACGGCGAGGACTACCGGCACCGGGGCCTGCCCGCGGCTCCCGCGCCGATCGACGACGACGTGGTCGCCAAGTCCGCCGAGGCCGCGCCCGAGGGTGCCGCGCTCGACGACTTCCCCGAGCTGCTCGCGCACCTGGCGACCGTGCATCCCAGCCGCTACGGGGCCATGCTCGACGGGGTCACCGGCATCTTCTGGCGCGGCGTGCGACCGGTCCAGGACCAGGCGACCGCGCTGCGCCTGGTGGTGCTCGCGGACCGGATGTACGACCGCGAGCTGCCGGTCGTCGCCTCGGGGGTGCCCTTCGACGAGTTGTTCACCGAGGAGATGCTGGCCGGCGGCTACCGCAAGAAGTACCTGCGCGCGGTCTCGCGGCTGGTGGCGATGGCCCGCGACGGCGCGGAGCACGTACCGACCCGCTGACCGGGGCGGACGCACGGGTACGGCCGGCATCGGCCGTGCGCCGTGCGGGTGTTGTCCGTGGGCGACCGGTGTGCGGGTGAGGCATCATCGGACCCGGGTCCCGACGACGCGGAGGCAGCGGTATGGCGAAGAAGGCCGAACGCAGGAGTGCAGGCACGACCGACCGGGACCCGAAGGGGCGAGCCCCGGTGGGCCTGGGCGAGACATGGGACGAAACGGCCGTTGCGAAGGCCGCCAAGGCCGCGAAGGCCGGCAAGGCCGAGAAGCCGGAGAAGCCCGAGAAGGCCGCCAAGAAGATCGAGAAGGCCGAGAAGGCCGCCAAGGCCGAGAAGGCCGAGAAGGCCGAGAAGGCCGAAAAGGCGGAGAAAGCCGCCAGGAAGGCCGAGAAGGCGCTGAAGGCCGAGCGGGAGTTGCGGGCCGAGCAGGTCAAGGCGGCCCGAAAGGCCGACAAGAAGGCCGCCAAGGCGGTCCAGGCCGCAGCCGAGCGGGAGGCCGCCGAAGCGGCGAAGGTGGCGAAGAAGCTCGCCCGGCAGGCCGCCGAGCGCGCCGAGGCCGAGCAGGCCGCCGCCAAGGCGCTGCGCCTGGACGTGGTCGCCCTCGAAGCGGTCGGCCCGGACGTCGTCGAGGTGGTGACCGAAGCCGTCGTCGAGTCCGTCCCCGAAACCCGGGTCGCCGCCGAGTCACCGCGCCTGCACGTGGTCACCGAGGCGCCCGCGGAGGCGGCCGAGCACCCGCGGACGGACGTGCCGTCCATCCGCGCCGTGCTCCGCCCGCCCGCCGGCCCCGTCGATCTGACCGCGATCGACCCACGCGCCACCCCCGGCTTCCGCGGCGACAAGGCCGA
Organism: Embleya sp. NPDC059213; assembly: GCF_042754445.1. Classification (NCBI taxonomy): domain Bacteria; kingdom Bacillati; phylum Actinomycetota; class Actinomycetes; order Kitasatosporales; family Streptomycetaceae; genus Embleya; species Embleya sp. NPDC059213. The sequence goes on along the minus strand of NZ_JBHZAV010000007.1, from coordinate 107,565 downwards.
CGCGCTCGCCGACGTCGCCGCGATGGCACCGCGACTGGCCGAGCTTCAGGAGAAGCTCTACGCGCAGGCCGTGGCCGGCGGTGCGCGCCGCCGGGTGCTCCTGGTGATCCAGGGCATGGACACCTCCGGCAAGGGCGGTACGGTCAAGCACGTGATCGGCCAGTTCAACCCGTCCGGCTGCCACATCCACGCGTTCAAGGCGCCGACCGAGGAAGAACTCGGACACCCGTTCCTGTGGCGGATCCGCAACCAGGTACCGGCCCCCGGCCTGATCGGCGTCTTCGATCGCTCGCACTACGAGGACGTGTTGATCGCCCGGGTGCGCGAACTGGTCCCGCGCCAGGTGTGGTCGCGCCGCTACGCCACGATCAACCGCTTCGAGCAGGGCCTGGCCAAGGACGAGGTGAGCGTGCTCAAGGTCTTCCTGCACATCTCGCCCGAAGAGCAGCGGGAGCGGTTGCTCGCGCGGCTGGACAACCCGGACAAGCACTGGAAGTTCAACCCCGCGGACATCGACGAGCGCTCGGTGTGGCCGCAGTATCGCGCGGCCTACGAGGCCGCGCTGGAGAAGTGCGACAGCGACGCGACGCCCTGGTACGTGGTGCCCTCGGACCGTAAGTGGTACCGCAACTGGGCGATCAGCCGGCTGTTGCTGGAGCACCTCGCCGAGTTGGACCCGCGGTACCCGGCGGCCACCTTCGACGTCGAGGCGGAGCGCAAGCGGCTGCTGGACGCCTGAGCGGACCGGGCGGCCCCGAACGCCGGACGGCGGCGTCGACCGTCCGGCGTTCGGGCCCGATCAGCGCGGGCCCACGCGGACCACCGCGACCGAGGTCGCGGGCAGGCGCAGGGTGGTGCCGACCAGGCCGCGCCGGATCTCCGCGCGGTCGTCCCAGGCCGCGACGATCTCGGCCGCGCCGGTGCCCATCGGCAGCGTGGCGGGCTGCTCGGCCAGGTTGATCGCCGTACGGAACGCACCACGATGCACCATCAGCCAGCCGGCGGTCTCCTCGAAGCTGACCTGAACCCGGGTCAGATCCGGATCGGTCAGGTGTTCCCACTCGCGACGCAGCGCGATCAGCCGCTTGTACCAGGCCAGCAGCGCCGCGTGGGGTGAGCCCTTGAGCTCGTCCCAGTCCAGACACGAGTCGCGCACGGTTTGCGCGGACTGCGGATCCGGGATCTGCGCGGCGTCCCAGCCGTGCGAGGCGAACTCGGCGCGCCGACCGTTGCGCACCGCCTCGGCCAGTTCGGGGTCGGTGTGGTCGGTGAAGTACTGCCACGGGGTGGACGCGCCCCATTCCTCGCCCATGAACAACATCGGGGTGAACGGCGAGGTGAGTACCAGGGCCGCGCCCGCGGCCAGCAGCGCCGGCGGCAGGGTGGCCGAGATGCGGTCGCCGGTGGCCCGATTGCCGACCTGGTCGTGGGTTTGCAGGTAGCCCAGGAAGCGGTGTGCGGGCATGCGTGAGGTGGGCACCGGCCGGCCGTGCGTACGCTCGCGGAACGAGGACCACGTGCCGTCGTGCAGCCAGACCCGGGTGAGCGTCTTGGCGAGTGTGCCCATCGATCCGAAGTCGCCGTAATAGCCCTGCCGTTCGCCGGTGAGCAGGGCGTGCAGCGCGTGGTGGAAGTCGTCGCTCCACTGAGCCTGGACGCCCATCCCGCCACTCTCGCGCGGGGTGACCACCCGGGGGTCGTTCAGGTCCGACTCGGCGATCAGGAACAGCGGCCGACCACTGGCCGCGGCGAGCTTGTCCACCGCCTCGGACAACTCTTCGAGGAAGGGCACCGCACGGTTGTCGGCGAGCGCGTGCACCGCGTCCAGGCGCAGTCCGTCCACGTGGTAGTCGCGCAGCCACATCAGTGCGCTGGCGACCAGATAGGCGCGCACCTCGTCGGAGCCGGGTCCGTCCAGGTTGACCGCCCAACCCCACGGTGTCTTGTAGCGGTCGGTGAAGTAGGGCCCGAACTGCGGGAGATGGTTGCCGGAGGGGCCCAGGTGGTTGTGCACCACGTCCAGGATCACGCCCAGGCCGCGCCCGTGGCAGGCGTCGACGAATCGTTTCAGGCCCTCCGGGCCGCCGTACGGCTCGTGCACCGCCCACGGGCACACCCCGTCGTAGCCCCACCCGTGCCTGCCCGGGAAGGCGGACACCGGCATCACCTCGACGTGCGTGACGCCCAGGTCGACCAGGTGGTCCAGCCGCTCGACGGCCGCGGTGAAGGTGCCCTCGACCGTGAAGGTGCCGATGTGCAACTCGTAGACCACCGCGCCGGGCAGCGGCCGGCCGGTCCACGCCCGGTCGGCCCACGTGTACGCGGCGTGGTCCACCACCCGGCTGGGGCCGTCCGGGCCGTGCGGCTGCCAGGGTGAGCGCGGGTCGGGCAGCGGGGCGCTGCCGTCGATCACGAACGCGTAGTCGCTCCCGTGCACCGCGGCCGGCACCTCCGCCTGCCACCACCCGGGCCGGTTCGCGTCCCGCATCGGCTTGCGGCGACCGTCGACGATGACGTCCAGGGACGACGCTTTCGGGGCCCAGACCTCGAACCTGACCACGATGGTTTGTCCTTTCCGGGAACGCGGGCGAACGGGTGGGAGAGTGCGGAGGGAGCGCGGGTGGGTCAGCCGCGGGTGAGCAGAGCCACCGGCAGGTCCTCCAGGATGTGCCGCAGCCGGGCCTGGCCGCTGTACGGGTTCCCGGTCAGCGCGTCGATCCAGCGACCGGGCGGCAGCGGGAGCAGGGCGCCGCCCCAGCCGCCCTTGGCCGCGAGGCCGGCCGGCAGCAGGGTGGCCACGGTGATCGCCTCGCCGCCGCGCACGAACGCGATCGCGTGTCGCGCCTCCTTGCCCCGGGCGAGCAGCGGCGCGTAGGTGCCGGTGAACCAGTCGGGATGTGCCCGGCGCAGGCCCAGCGCGGCGCGGGTGACGCGGAACTTGAGCGCGTCCAGGGGAGCGTGCTCGCGGCCGAAGTCGACCGGCGCCCGGTTGTCCGGATCGACCAGCGTGTACAGCGCCAGTTCGCCGCCCTGGTACACGTCCGGTACGCCCGGCATGGTGAGCTGGACCAGCTTGGCGCCGAGCGAGACGGCCCGGGCCGGTCGATCCAGGTCGGTGACGAACTCGGCGATGTCGGCACCGAGTTCCTCGTCCGCCAGGACGGCGCGCACGAATGCCTCGGTGGCCGCCTCGTAGTCGGGGTTCGGGTCGGTCCAGGTGGTCGCCCGGGCCGCCTCGCGCATCGCCTTGCGCAGGTAGTCGACGGCCCGGTCGGGCGACAACGGCCAGGCGCCGACCAGGGTCTGCCACAGCAGATAGGTGTCGTAGCCGTCCGGCCCGAAGCGGAACTCGGAGCGGTGCGGCCGGGACCAGTCGTTCCAGGTGTGCACCCGTTCGGCCCAGTCCTCGGGGACCTCGGCGAGCACCGCGAGCCGGGCCCGCACGTCCTCGCTGCGCTTGGTGTCGTGGGTGCTCAGCGTGGTCATCGTGGTGGGCGACATCCGCGCGCATTCGGCGTGGAAGTCGGCGATGTCCAGGCCGATCGAGTCCGGGGCGCCGCCGACCTCGTTCAGCGAACTCAGGCCGTACCAGCGGTAGAACGCGCGGTCCTCGACGCCCTTGGCCGCCAGGGCTGCCGCCACCTGGCCGAAGCGGGTGCCGAACTCGCCGTCGGCGAGCGCGAGTTCGGCGATCTCGCGGGCCGCCTCGGAGACCTGCCCGGGCACCCCGGTCAGCGCCCGGGCCATCGCCGCGATCGAGCCGGGACCGCCGCCGGGGTAGGGGCGGTAGGTGGGGAACGCGGTCAGCAGCGGCGGCAGGGCGCGGCCGATGTCACCGGCGCCCGCGACCGGTTCCAGGTCGTCCAGGGCGCGCCGCAGCCGGGCGAATTCGGTGGCCAGGCCGCCCGCGAGCACCTCGGCCTTCGCTTCTTGGGCGAGGTAGTCGAAGCCCTCCCGGACCCCGGTCTGCTCGCGGTGCAGCGCCCGCAGCGGCTCGGCACCCTCGGCGTCGACGAACAGGTTGTCCACCCGGCGCAGCGCGTCGTAGCCGGTGCTGCCGTGGCAGGCCCAGTCGGTGGGCAGCCGTTCCTCGTCGGCGAGGATTTTCTCCACCACGATCCAGGCGTTCGGCGCGGCGGCGTGCAGCCGGGCCAGGTAGGCGCGCGGGTCGGCGAGCCCGTCCGGGTGGTCGATCCGCAGCCCCTGCACCAGCCCCTGGTCGACCAGCCGCAGGACGACCTCGTGGGTGGCGGCGAAGACCTCGTCGTCCTCCTGACGCAGGGCGATCAGGCCGGCGATGGTGAAGAACCGGCGGTAGTTCAGCTCGCTGTCCGCGCGCCGCCAGTGCGCGAGTTCGAAGTGTTGGGCGGCGAGCAGTTCGTCGAGCGCGAGCTTGTCGGTGCCGGCCCGGAGCGGGAACTCGTGTTCGTGGTAGCGCAGCACGTCGCCGTCCACGATCAACTCGTCGGCGACCTCCTCGACCGGTCCGCCGAGCACGGGCAGCAGCACCCGGCCGTCGTGCCGGGACCAGTCGATGTCGAACCAGCGGGCATAGGGCGAGTCCGGCCCCTCCCGCAGGGTTTCCCACAGCGGCCGGTTGAGCGACTCGGGCGCGGGCACCGCCATGTGGTTGGGCACGATGTCCAGCACGATGCCCAGCCCGTGTGCGGCGGCGGAGCCGGCCAGCTCGCGCAGCCCGTCCTCGCCGCCGAGTTCGGCGGACACGCGCGAGTGGTCGACCACGTCGTAGCCGTGGGTGGAGCCGGGCACGGCCTGCAGGACGGGCGACAGGTGCAGGTGGCTGACCCCGAGGGAGGCGATGTAGGGCACGGCGGCGGCAGCTTCGGCGAACCCGAAGGTGGGCTGCAACTGGAGCCGATAGGTCCCGGTGGGGAGCTGCGAAGGCGACGAGGTCATGCGGACTAGCTTCCCCGGACGGCCCCGGGCTACCACCCGCCGGGGTGGTGAAACCTGATCGGACGCGGCCGGGCCCGGTTCGCCGGGATCCGCCGGACCGGGGCCGGCCGCCCGATTCAGGGCCGTTGCAGGACCACCAGCGAGCGGGGCTCGACCGACTGGCAGGAGCCGCCGTCGACGGTCATCCGGGTCTTCGGCTCGTGCATCGTGGTCTTGTCGTCGGCCGTGTCGACCACGACGGTCCAGGTCGTGCCCAGGCCGTCGGGGATGGTGAACTCCTCGGTTTCGTGCGAGGCGTTGAACAACAACAGGAACGAGTCGTCGGTGATCTTTTGGCCGCGCGGGTCCGGTTCGGAGATCGCGTTGCCGTTGAGGAAGACCGCGACCGACTTGGCGGCGGCCGCCCACCAGTCGCCGTCGGACATCTCCTCACCCGTGGGGGTGAACCAGGCGATGTCGGTGAGCTCGTCGTGGGTGCCCTGGACGGATCTGCCGTGGAAGAAGCGCCGGCGTCGGAACACCGGATGCTCGGCCCGCAGCCGGGTCATCATCCGCATGAATTCGAGCTGATCGGGCACCTCGCCCTGGGGCCATCGGACCCAGGCGAGTTCGTTGTCCTGGCAGTAGACGTTGTTGTTGCCCTGCTGGGTGCGGCCGAACTCGTCGCCGTGCGCGATCATCGGCACGCCCTGGGACAGCAGCACGGTGGCGATGAAGTTGCGCTGCTGACGGGCCCGCAGCGCGAGCACGTCCGGGTCGTCCGTCTCGCCCTCGACGCCGTGGTTCCAGGACCGGTTGTGGCTCTCGCCGTCTCGATTGTCCTCGTGGTTGGCCGCGTTGTGCTTGCCGTTGTACGACACCAGGTCGTGCAGGGTGAAGCCGTCGTGGCAGGTGACGAAGTTGATCGAGGCGATCGGCCGCCGGCCGTCGTCCTGGTACAGGTCCGAGGAGCCGGTCAGCCGCGAGCCGAACTCGGCCAGGGTGCGCTCCTCGCCGCGCCAGAAGTCGCGCACGGTGTCGCGGTACTTGCCGTTCCACTCGGTCCACAACGGCGGGAAATTGCCCACCTGGTAGCCGCCCTCGCCGACGTCCCACGGCTCGGCGATCAGCTTGACCTGGGACACGATCGGGTCCTGCTGGACCAGGTCGAAGAACGAGGACAGCCGGTCCACCTCGTGGAACTGCCGGGCCAGGGTGGCCGCGAGGTCGAAGCGGAAGCCGTCCACGTGCATGTCGGTGACCCAGTAGCGCAGCGAGTCCATGATCAGCTGCAGCACGTGCGGGCTGCGCATCAGCAGGCTGTTGCCGGTGCCGGTGGTGTCCAGGTAGTAGCGCTTGTCGTCGGCGAGCCGGTAGTAGGACGCGTTGTCCAGGCCGCGGAAGGACAGCGTGGGCCCGAGGTGGTTGCCCTCGGCGGTGTGGTTGTAGACCACGTCGAGGATCACCTCGATGCCCGCCGCGTGCAGCGCCTTGACCATCGAGCGGAACTCCTGCACCTGCTGCCCGCGTTCGCCGGTGGACGAATAGGCCGCGTGCGGCGCGAAGAAGCCGATCGTGTTGTAGCCCCAGTAGTTGCGCATGCCCAGGTCGGAGAGCCGGTGGTCGTGCACGAACTGGTGCACCGGCATCAGCTCGATCGCGGTCACGCCCAGGCTCACCAGGTGCTCGATCACCGCCGGGTGCGCCATGCCCGCGTAGGTGCCGCGGATCTCCTCGGGCAGCCCCGGGTGGGTGCGGGTCAGCCCGCGCACGTGCGCCTCGTAGATCACCGTGTCGTGGTACTCGGTGCGCGGCGGCCGGTCGTCGCCCCAGTCGAACCAGGGGTTGATCACCACCGAGGCCATCGTGTGCGGCCCGGAGTCGGTGGTGCTCATCAGGTCCGGGTGCTCGAACGAGTAGCCGTACATCGACTCGTGCCAATGCACCTCGCCGCACATCGCCTTGGCGTACGGGTCGAGCAGCAGCTTGTTCGGATTGCACCGGGCGCCGGAGGCGGGGGCGAACGGGCCCTGGACGCGGTAGCCGTACCGCTGCCCGGGCTGGACACCGGGCAGGTAGGCGTGCCGGACGAACGCGTCGGCCTCGCGCAGCTCGATGCGCTGCTCGGCGCCGCCCTCGTCCAGCAGGCACAACCAGACACGTTCGGCGGCCTCCGAGAAGACCGCGAAGTTGGTGCCGGCGCCGTCGTACGTGGCGCCGAGCGGATACGGATGACCGGGCCAGACCTGCATGAGCAACCTGCTTTGTCGCGGATCGTGCTTCGGCAGCTTGCAGTCTCCCGTACCGAACCGGATTCATGTGCGAGATCCGCTCCGGCGTCCCCCGGTCGGGTGGATTTCGAGCCGGATCGGTGGGCGTGCGCGCCGTGCCACCGATCGGTTGCCCGCACCGGATCAGATCCAGTCGAGCAATTCCGCCGCGAGGACTTCCTCTCGGCACGGCCATACGTCGCCGCACGAGCACACCGCGCCGTCGGCGCCCGCGGGCTCGGCGCGGTGGTGGTGCGCGAAGATGTCCGCGACGACGTCTCGGTACTTGGCGAAATCGTCCTCGGTGCCGGTACGTCCCGCCGGGATCCTGCCGTTCGTGGCCAACATGACGACCTCCTGGGTGCCACGGTTCCTGCCGCATGAGACGGACCGTCGAGCCGTCCCGGTTGCGGTCCGGAACAGGTGGAGGGAAGACCCTCTGCCGTCCGGCAATTGTTCCGAGACGTCATCGTGCCGCCGGGCAGAAATTGCCAGAGCGTGTCGAGTCCCCCCAATCGCCTTACGCCATCCGGGTAATGCCCGCGCGTGCATCACTCGAACGGGGTATACGACCCGGCCCGCGCGGGCTCCCCGAGGTCACCGGGTTTCGCTATACGCTCGTTCGGTTCCGGCTCGACGACGAACGGATGGGACGCGATGGCCGATCGGGAATCCGACTCGCCACCCTCGACGACCGATGATCCCGCGGAGGGCCCGAGTACGACCGGCCTCGGCGGCGGGAACGGCCCGACCTTCGGCGACGGCGGGGACACCTTCCCGGATCCGTACGCCGGCTACGCGGACGGCGAGTCCGCGAGCGGGGCGGCCGGGCTCACCGACAGCGGCTCGTTCGCCTTCGACGCGTCGGTGTTGCCCGGGCCCCGGCACGCGGCGACCGGGACGGCCGTGCTGGACGGTTCGAGCCCGCCCGACCCGATGCCCGGGATAGACCCCGCGACGCTGACCTGGACCGAGGACGACTGGGCGGGCGCGCTGTTGCGGGCCCGTCGGGCCGGCCGGGCGTACGTCTACCTGAACCTGATCGAACAGCGGCTGCGCGCGGTGATCGGCGCGGTGCTGATCCCGGTCTACGGGCCCGGCGAGCACCCGCACGACGACGGTGCCTGGGTGCTGGCGGCGGCCGGCAACGCGCAGAACGAATGGGTCGAACGTGCCGAGGCCGTGCGGGAGATGAGTCGCCGGCGCGGCTACATCGTGGACCCGGCCGACGACGAGCTGATCGCGTTCCTGACCCTGCCGCAACTGCGCGAGCTGATGGTGCGCAACTGGTGGTGCTTCGAACCGTTCCTGCCGGACCGACGCAAGCTGGAACGCGCCCTGGAAGAGGTCGAGATCGGCCGGCACATCGTGGCCCGCAACCGGGTGCTCTCGCCCGACGTGCTGGCCCAGGTCGAGCGTGCCTGCCTACGGGTGCTGGCGATGCTGGACGGCCCGCTCGCCGAGCGGGGCGATCGGCGGCTGGCCCTGGACGCGGTCGAGGAACTGTTCGCCGGGCGCTACGCGGACGTGGTGGGGGTCTTCCAGGACCGCTCCGCGCTGCAACGCCGCCTGCCGTTCGCCGACCTGGTGGAGGGCGCGCGCGGGATCGACGCGATGGGCGTCTCGCTCAACCTGCTGTGCCAGAACTACTCGGGGCGCGACCTGACCCGACTGGGTTCGAGCGGCTGCGAGATGCGGTTGTTGTTCCTGAACCCGGCCGGGGACGCGATGAAGCAGCGGGAGAAGGACGAGGGCATCAAGAAGGGACTGCTGTCCCGGATGACCACGCTCAACATCCTGCACCTGCGCCGGATCCGTTCGAAGCTGCGCGAGCCCCGACGGATCGAGATCCGGCTGTACGACGAGGCGCCCCGGTTCGCCGCGTACCTGGTGGACGGGGACGTGGGCCTGATCCAGCCGTACCTGCGGCACGCGCGCGGGGTCGAGTCACCGGCGTTCGTGCTGCGCGCGCACGCGGCCGAGACGCGCGGGCTCTACCCGTTGTTCCAGGAGGAGTTCGAGCAGCAGTGGGTGGACAGCAAGCGCACGTCCTGAGCGCGCTCGCGGCCCGGTCAGAACGCGTGCCAGCGGGCGTCCCGGTCGTCGGTGCGCAGGGTGCGGACCCGGTGGTGGAACTCCTCCTCCGCCGCCGGGTTGCCGGGCACGTGCTGGGCCACCCACGCGGTGGCGGCCAGTTCGCGGGTGTCGCGCAGCACCCGGTAGCCGGGCCACTCGGTGACGTCGAATCCGTACTTCTTCGCGAACCGTCGCTGCGCGCCGTCGGGCAGGCCGTAGCGCGCGGCGGCCATCGGGGTCAGCACCAGGTCGTACTCGCGCAGGTCGTGGGCCGCGGTCTCCCAGTCCAGCAGCAGCGCCCGGCCGCCGTGCACGCCGACGTTGCGCAGCAGCGCGTCGCCGTGGATCAGGCCCGGCTCCAGCGCCGGGGTCAGCTCGCGGCAGGCCGCCTCCAACGCGTCCCGGCGGGCCAACAGATAGCGGCGATCCTCCAACCCCACGGCGGCGTCGGCCGAATCCAGCCAGGTCTCCACGAGCGCGAGCGGGGCCCGGGCGGGCAGCGCGAACGGCGGGGTGGGCAGCGCGTGCAGCTTCTTGAGCAGTCGGGCCAGGTCGACGACGTCCGGTTCGCGCTCGGCGGGCGACAACAACTCCCAGAAGGTGACCGGGCGGCCGTCGACGGACACCGGCTGCGGGTCGATCCCCGGCGCGGGGCGTACCGCCGGGAAGTCCTGTTCGGCGAGCCAGCACGCGACCGCGATCTCGCGGCGCGCCCGCTCGGCCATGTGTGCCCCGCGGGCCACCCGGACCACCAGGCCCGCACCCGGCAGGGCGAACACCGCGTTCTCGCCGAAGGCGAGCAGCGTGGCGTCCGCGGCCGGCACCGCGACCTTCGCACACGCGCGTAGGAGCACCGACCGTTCGCCTGCCACCGAGTCGATCACGCCGGTGATGGTAGCCGGTTCGAGCCGGTTCGGGGTCAGGCGGAGCGCCGGGATCGCACCGGCAGTGCCGCGTCGTAGCGGTCGAGCACCAATCGGGCGATTTCCTCGGTGTCCGCGACCGGCTCGGTGACCGGCTCCGCCCCGGCGGCCAGGGCCTGTCGGAGGATGCGGTCCGGCAGGATGCCCGGGGCCAGCATGCACGACGCGACGGCGACGCGTTCGGCGCCCAGCGTGCGCAACTCCTCGATCGCCGCGCCGATCGTGGAGCCCTGGTGGACGGAGGCGAACGCGGGGACCACGGCGCACCAACCGGTACGCCGCCACTCCCGCGCGACGATGGTGGTCACCGCGTTCGCCTCCGGATCGGTGGAACCGGCGGTGGCCAGGACGACGCCGTATCGGCTGTCTCCGGGCCGTACACCCGCCTCGCGCATGCGCCGGTCCAAGGCTGCCAACAGCAGCGGGGAAGGGGCCAGTGTGGCCGCCTGACGCACGGTCAGCCGGCGATGGCGCAGCACGTGGGGCACGTCCTGCTTGGCGTGGAACGCCGGGGTGAACAGCAGCGGCACCGCGATCACGCTGTCGGCGCCGGCGTCGGCCAACTCGTCCAGTCGCTCGGGCACCCGCGGGCCGCAGTGGTCCAGGTAGCCGATGTCCACCCGCAGCCCCGGCCGCAGCGCGCGAACCCGTGCGGCCAGGGCGGCCATCGCCGCGGCGTGCCGGGGATCGCGGCTGCCGTGCGCGACGGCCAGGAGCGGGGGAACGGGAGTCATGGCGTGGGCTACCTGCTCGTGGCCAGGCCGCGCTGGCGCAGCACCAGGCGTTCGACGGGGGTGAAGACCAGCATCTCGATGCCGATACCCACGATCAGGATCATGAAGACCGCGGTCAACATCATCGGCATGTCGCCCAGATCCCGGCCCTGGTCCATCAACTGGCCCAGCCCCGACCCCAACTCCGGTCCGGCGGCGATCAGTTCGGCGGCCATCAGCGAGCGCCAGGAGAACGCCCAGCCCTGCTTGAGGCCGGCCACGTAGCCGGGCAGCGAGGCGGGCAGCATCACGTGCCACACGCTGTTGAAGCCGCGGGCGCCGAGCACCCGACCGGCCCGCAGGTACAGCGGCGGGATCTGGTCGATCCCGGCCACCAGGCCGTTGGCGATCGAGGGCACCGCGCCCAGCAGCACGACCGCGTAGATCGCGCTGTTGTTCAGGCCGAACCAGATCACCGCCGGCGGCACCCAGGCCACCGAGGGCAGCGACTGCAGACCGGACAGGATCGGGCCGATCGCGGCCCGGATCCAGCTCACCCGGGCCACGATCAGGCCCAGCGGCGTGCCGATCGCGACCGCGATGAGGAAGCCCAGGATGCCTCGGGAGAGGCTGGTCCACAGGATGTCGAAGACGGTGCCCTTCTTCCACTGCACCATGAACGCGTCCCACACGTCCTGTGGGCTGGGCAGCGCGTAGCGGGGCTTGACCTCCATCGAGTAGGCGATCTGCCACACGGCCAGCACCAGCAGGATCGCGACGACCGGCGGAAGCACCTTCTCCAGCAGCACGCGGGAGAAGGGCTTGCGCTCCTTCTCGTAGCTCTCCAGGGCGTCCAGGCCGGCCTCGAGCCCGGCCAGGTCCTCCTCGGCGTGCCGGTCCGCGGCGTCGGCGCCGATCTCGGGGTCGGTCTTCGTCAGATCAGGCGCGGCCATGGCGGCGGATCTCCCCTCTCAACTGGTCGGTGATCTCGACGGACAGCTCGGACACGCCGGTGGATTCGATCCGGCGCGGCTGCGGGATGTCGATGGTCCACTCCCGGGCGATCCGGCCCGGGCGCGAGGACATCAGCACCACCCGCTGGGCGAGCCGGACCGCCTCGCGCACGTTGTGCGTCACGAACACCACCGAGCGGCCGGTCTCCGCCCAGATCCGGGTCAGTTCGTCGTGCAGCACGTCCCGGGTGATCGCGTCCAGCGCGGCGAACGGCTCGTCCATCAGCAGCAGATCGCCGGCCTGGGCGAGCGCGCGGGCCAGGGCCACCCGCTGGCGCATGCCGCCGGACAGTTCGTGCACACGCTTGTCGTGCGCGCCGCCCAGGCGGACCAGCTCCAGCAGCTCGTTCGCCTCGGCCCGACGCCGATCGCGCGGCACACCGCGCAGTTTCAGGGCCAGTTCGATGTTCTTGCCCGCGGTCAGCCACGGGAACAGCGCGTGGTCCTGGAACATCAGCGCGGGGCGGTCGCCGGTGACCTCGATGGTGCCCGAGGTGGGCCGGTCCAGGTCGGCGATCAGGTTGAGCAGGGTGGACTTCCCGCAGCCCGACGCGCCCAGGAGGCAGACGAACTCGCCCGGGGCGACGGTCAGGTCGATGCCGTCCAGGACGGGCGTGCCGCCGCCTCGGCCGAAGACCTTGGTGACCTGGTCGAGGCGGACCGCGTAGCCGGTCTCGACGGGGGTCGTGGCCGTGGGCGTGGCCTCGCTGATGGTCTGGGTCATGTCCGGATCACCTCTCTCGGTGGGCGCGTCGGGCGGGAAGTGCTCGGCCGGGCGCGGTGGCCCGGGCGGAAAGCGGCGCGAACGCTACTTCTTCGGGCCCAGACCCCCGTCGCTCACCGGGGGCTTGCCGGCGGCGGCGAGGACCTTGTTCAGGATGGTCAGGTCGTAGATGCCGTGGATGTCGAGCTTCTTGGTCACGCCGACCGCGACGCCGTCGTCGGAGAGCTTTTGCAGCGAGGCCGCGAGCGGGTCGTTGGTGATCGCGATGTTGGGCCAGGACGCGTCGAGCACGTTCTGCGCGAGCGGCTTGCCGGCGAACTCGGTGATCTTGGCGTTGACCGCGGCCTTGGCCTTGTCCTGGTTGTTCGCGGCCCAGTCGTTCGCGGCGACCTGGCCCTTGAGCAGCGCCTCGACGGTGTCCGGGTGCTCCTTGAGGAACTTGGTGGACACGATCAGGTCGGTGGTGACGAACTTGCCTTCCGGCCACAGCGTGCGCTCGTCCACGAGCACCTTGGCGCCCGCCTCCAGGACGAGTCGGGTGGCCCAGGGCTCGGGCAGCCAGGCGCCGTCCAGGTCGCCCTTCTGGAACGCGGCCAGGGTCTGCGCGTTGTCGGTGGGCACCACGCTCACGTCGCCCTTGCCGGAGGTGTCCACGTTGTAGCCGGCCTTCTTCAGCCAGGCCCGCAGCGCCACGTCCTGGGTGCCGCCGAGCTGCGGCGAGGCGATCTTCTTGCCCTTGAGGTCGGCGGGCAGGTTGATGCCCGGCTTGACCACCAGGGACGCGCCGCCGGAGGTGGCGCCCGCCACGATCCGCAACAACTCGCCGTTGGTGCTGGTGAACCCGGAGATGGACGGGTTCGGGCCGATGTAGGTCGCGTCGATCGAGCCGCCCTTGAGCGCCTCGATCGCGGCCGGTCCGGCGTTGAAGACCTGCGGCTTGATCTCGGTGGTCCCCAGCTCCTTCGCGAAGAAGCCCTCGCCCAGACCGATCAGCGGCGTCGCGTGCGTGACGTTGGCGAAGAAGCCGAGTCGGATCTGCGAGGCCGAGGTGCCGACCTTGGCGCCGCCGGAAGCCGGGGCCGCGCCCGCGGCCGGCGCCTTGTTCTTGTCGTCCTTCTTGTCCTCGCCGTAGCCGCACGCGGACAACGCGAGCAGCGGCAGGAGGAGGGCGGCAACGAAGCCGGTACGTGTCGATCTGCGACGGTTTGTCCTGAAAACGGACATGCGGGGACCTTCCCTCGGGCCCGCGCGTTGTGCGCGGGCCGGGATGACGTGTGTGGTGGACGGCGGCGGGCGATGTCACGGGTGGGACTGACGGAGCGTCAACAGCGGGTCGTCAGACCCGCGATCGAGTCAGCCCTGACATCGACCCGGCGCGGCGAACGCGGCGCCGGCCATGCCGGCGGTGAGCGTCGAGCCGTCGGCCTCGTCGATCAACAGGAAGGAACCGGTGCGCCGCCCGACGGCGTAGTCGTCGAGCGCGAGCGGTTGGGCCGTGCGCAGGACGACCCGGGCGATGTCGTTGGCGCGCAGCTCGTTCAGGTGCTGCTCGTGACCCAGCACGCCCTCGATCGGGGCGTTCAGGTCCAGGCGGTAGGCGATGTCCTTGACGATCGCCTTGACCGTGCGGGTGGTGTGCTTGAGCAGGACCCGGTCGCCGGTGCGCAGCGGGCGGTCGGCCACGTGGCACACGGTGGCCTCGACGTCCTGGGTGGGCCGGGGCGCCGAGTCGACCGGCGCGATCAGGTCGCCGCGCGAGATGTCCACGTCGTCGGCCAGCCGCAGGGTGACCGACTCGCCCTGCCGGGCCTGGCGTACCGCGACGCCGAGCCGGTCGATGCCCGCGACCGAGGTGCGCTGTCCGGACGGCAGCACCACGACCTCGTCGCCCTCCCGGAACACCCCGGAGGCGATCTGGCCGGCGTAGCCGCGATAGTCGCGGTACTCGTCGTCCGACTGCGGACGCAGCACGTACTGCACCGGGAAACGCGCGGGCTCCAGCGTCGGGTCGGTCTCCACCGGCACCGTCTCCAGGTACTCCAGCAGCGTCGGCCCGGAGAACCAGTCCATGTGCGGGCTGGGGTCCACCACGTTGTCGCCGCGCAGCGCGGAGACCGGGATCGAGCGCACGTCCGGCACGCCCAACGCCTTGGCGTACTCGGTGAACGTGTTGGCGACCTCGGCGAAGCGCTCCTCGCTGTAGTCGACCAGGTCCATCTTGTTGACCGCGAGCACCACGTGCGGCACCCGCAGCAGCGCCGCGACGGCCGCGTGCCGACGGGTCTGCTCGACCACGCCGTTGCGCGCGTCCACCAGCACCACGGCCAGCTCGGCGGTGGAGGCGCCGGTGACCATGTTGCGCGTGTACTGCACGTGGCCCGGGGTGTCGGCGAGGATGAACCGGCGCTTGGCGGTGGCGAAGTAGCGGTACGCGACGTCGATGGTGATGCCCTGCTCGCGCTCGGCCCGCAGCCCGTCGGTGAGCAGCGCGAGGTCGGCCTCCTCCTGGCCGCGCTCGTTGCTGACCCGGGTGACCGCCTCGAGCTGGTCGGTCAGCACCGACTTGGAGTCGTGCAGCAGCCGGCCCACCAGGGTGGACTTGCCGTCGTCGACGGAACCGGCGGTGGCCAGCCGGAGCAGACCCACCCGCTCGTCCGCGACCGACAACGCGTCCGGGGAAATCTCGGAAGTCCCACTCATGGCTAGAAGTACCCCTCGCGCTTGCGGTCCTCCATCGCGGCTTCGGACATCTTGTCGTCCGCGCGCGTGGCCCCTCGTTCGGTCAGCCTGCTCACTGCGATCTCGGCGATCACGTCCGCCACCGTCGTGGCGGGGGAGTCGACGGCGCCGGTGCAACTCATGTCGCCGACCGTGCGGTAGCGCACCACGCGCCGCACGACCTCCTCGTCGGCCCTGGGCCCGCCCCACTCGCCGGGCGAGAGCCACATCCCGCTGCGTTCGAAGACGTCCCGCTCGTGCGAGAAGTAGATCTGCGGCAGCGCGATCGCCTCCCGCTCGATGTACTGCCACACGTCCAGCTCGGTCCAGTTCGAGATCGGGAACACCCGCACGTGCTCACCCACGCGGTGCCGGCCGTTGTACAACTGCCACAGCTCGGGCCGCTGCCGGCGCGGATCCCAGGCGCCGAACTCGTCGCGCAGCGAGAACACCCGCTCCTTCGCGCGGGCCTTCTCCTCGTCGCGCCGGCCGCCGCCGAACACCGCGTCGAAGCGGTTGGACTCGATCGCCTCCAGCAGCGGGACGGTCTGCAACGGGTTGCGGGTGCCGTCCGGACGCTCGCGCAGCCGGCCGTTGTCGATGAAGTCCTGCACCTTGGCCACGTGCAGCCGCAGGTTGTGCTCGGCCACCACCCGGTCGCGATACTCGATGACCTCAGGGAAATTGTGTCCGGTATCGACATGCAGGAGCGCGAAGGGGACCGGCGCCGGCCAGAACGCCTTGCGCGCCAGATGCAGCATCACGATCGAGTCCTTGCCACCGGAGAACAGGATCACCGGCTTCTCGAACTCGCCCGCCACCTCGCGGAAGATGTGCACGGACTCGGCTTCCAACGCGTCCAGGTGGGTCAGGGCTCCGGGTGCGGTGCCCTTGTCGATCGTCGTGGTCACGCCAACCCCTCCTTCGTCTTCGTCGAGCACGGTGCCGTGGTGCGTATCGGGCCGCTCATGTGTGGATCCCGCACTCGGTCTTGCCGTTGCCGGCCCACCGGCCGGCGCGGGCGTCCTCGCCGGGGGCCACCCGCCGGGTGCAGGGCGCGCAGCCGATCGAGGCGTAGCCGTCCATCAGCAGCGGGTTGGTCAGCACCCCGTGCTCGGCCACGTAGGCGTCCACGTCGTCCTGCGTCCAGCGGGCGATCGGGGCGACCTTGACCTTGCGCCGGCGCGCGTCCCAGGACACCACCGGGGTGTTCGCCCGGCTCGGCGAGTCGTCCCGGCGCAACCCGGTGGCCCAGGCGCGGTAGTTCGTCAGCGACCGCTCCAACGGCGCCACCTTGCGCATCGCGCAACACGCGTCGGGGTCGCGATCGTGCAGGGCCGCGCCGTACTCGGCGTCCTGCTCCGCGACGGTCAGCTGGGGGTGCACGGTGATCACATTGACGTCGTAGACCGCCGCGACCGCGTCCCGGGTGCCGATGGTCTCGGGGAAGTGGTAGCCGGTGTCCAGGAAGACCACATCCACCCCGGGCGCCACCCGCGAGGCGAGGTGCGCGACGACGGCGTCCTCCATCGAGGAGGTCACGCACCAGGCCGGGCCGAACCGCTCGTGCGTCCAGGCCAGGATCTCCGACGCGCTCGCGTCCTCCAGTTCGAGGCCGGCGCGCTGCGCGAGCGCTTCGAGATCGGTGCTCTCGGTGACGGTCATCGCTCCTCCTCCGGTGTGCTCGACGGGGTTCGTGCGGGGGCGTCCGAGGTGTTGCCGGGGCTTGCCGGGCCGGGCTTCTCGGGGAACACCAGGCCCAGGAACTTCAGCGAGAACGCCCGCCGGCAGGCCGAGCACAGCCAGGTGCCGTGTCCCTCCTCGTGCGGACGAAGATCCTCGTCGCCGCAGAAGGGGCAGTAGAACGGGACGGCCCGCTGACCCGGCTCGGCGCCACCGGCGGCGCTCACGACAGGTCCGCGTCGGCCGCGCGCACGGCCCACTGGGCGAAGCGCTCGCCCTCGGTGCGCTGCTCCTCGAAGCGGCGCAACACGCGCTCGATGTAGTCGGCCAGGCCCGCCGAAGTCACCTTGAGGCCGCGGATCTTGCGCCCGAAGCCGGGGTCCAGGCCCAGCCCGCCGCCCAGGTGCACCTGGTAGCCCTCGACCTGTGCGCCGTCGTCGTCCAGCACCAACTGACCCTTGAGGCCGATGTCGGCGACCTGGATCCGGGCGCACGCGTTGGGGCAACCGTTGATGTTGATGGTGATCGGCTGGTCGAAGCCCGGCAGCCGCTGCTCCAGTTCGTCGATCAGCCGGATCCCGCGGCCCTTGGTCTCCACGATCGCCAGCTTGCAGAACTCGATGCCGGTGCAGGCCATCGTGCCGCGTCGGAACGGGCTCGGGTCCACCCGCAGGCCGAGCGCCTCCAGGCCCTCCTTGAGCGAGGCGACCTGCTCCTCGGCGACGTCCAGGATGAGCATCTTCTGCTCGACCGTGGTGCGTACCCGGTCCGAGCCGTGCCGCTCGGCGAGGTCGGCGATCTTGCCGAGGGTGGCACCGTCGACCCGGCCCACCCGCGGCGCGAAGCCGACGTAGAAGCCGCCGCCCTTTTGCGGCCGCACGCCCACGTGGTCGCGCCACACCTGCGCGGGCGCCTCGGGGGCGGGACCGTCGATCAACTTGCGCTCGAGGTACTCGCTCTCCAGCACCTCGCGGAAGCGCTCCGGCCCCCAGTCGGCGACCAGGAACTTCAGCCGCGCGCGGTTGCGCAGCCGGCGGTAGCCGTAGTCGCGGAAGATCGAGATGACGCCTTCCCAGACCTGCGGCACCTCCTCCAGCGGGACCCAGGTGCCCAGTCGCACCGCGAGCTTGGGGTTGGTGGACAACCCGCCACCGACCCACACGTCGAAGCCGGGGCCGAACTCGGGGTGCACGACGCCGACGAAGGAGACGTCGTTGATCTCGTGCGCGACGTCCAGCAGCGGCGATCCGGAGATCGCGGTCTTGAACTTGCGCGGCAGGTTCGAGTATTCGGGCTTGCCGATGTACAGCCGGTTGATCTCGTCGATCGCCCAGGTGCCGTCGATGATCTCGTCCTCGGCGACGCCGGCCACCGGCGAGCCGAGCACCACGCGCGGGGTGTCGCCGCACGCCTCGGTGGTGGACAGGCCGACGGCCTCCAGGATCCGCCAGATCTCCGGAACGTCCTCGATCCGGATCCAGTGGAACTGCACGTTCTGTCGGTCGGTGACGTCCGCGGTGCCGCGGCCGAACCGCTCGGAGACCTCGGCGATGGCCCGCAGTTGGGCCAGGTTCAGCCGGCCGCCGTCCACCCGCACGCGCAGCATGAAGTATTCGTCGTCGAGCTCGTGCGGCTCCAGCACACCGGTCTTGCCGCCGTCGATCCCGGGCCTGCGCTGCGTGTACAGGCCCCACCAACGCATCCGACCGCGCAGGTCGTTGGGGTCGATCGAGGAGAAGCCGCGATGGGCGTAGACATTCTCGATGCGCGCGCGCACATTGAGACCGTCGTCGTCCTTCTTGAACTGCTCGTTCCCGTTGAGCGGCTCGTGATGGCCGAGGGCCCACTGCCCCTCGCCGCGATGGCGAGCGGTCTTGCGGGCGCGGGGACCGCTGCCGGCGGTGTCGGTAGTGGCGGCCATGGGGAGCGTCCTCCGGGCGGATCGGTGGGGGACGCACGGGGGAGCATCCGGCCGCACCCTCGCCGGACCGGCCGTGAGAGTCGTGGTGCCGGTGCGACCGCGCGCCCGGCAGACAGGTGCAACGGGCGGGTCGTCAGACCGGCGAACAGACGGCGCTGGACATGCGTCCGAGGTCGACGTGGAGTCGACCTACGAGAGCAATACCGGCGCGTGACATGTCGCAAAGATTGACATGGTGACGGAAAGCCGTCCATCACTGTCCGAGATGCGAACGCCCATCTCACATGTCGAACACGCGTGCCCACATGTTGAGATAAGCTGATCTTCCACACCGGCCGAGGCATGGATCGTCGCCGCGGTTGGTTACGGTACGGGGGGTCGGATTCCGTTACCCCGGACGGTATGCGGCCCACGCACCACAGTGGACGAGGAGCTGATGGGTATGCCAGGCGAGGTTCTGGGCGCGCCCCGGCGCAGAACACGTTCCGTATGCACGGTCGAATCGGCCGCGGGATCCACCTCCGAGCGGCCGGAGCCGCGTCGTGAGGAAGCGGTCGAGACGCTGCGCTACGCCCTCAACGGTTTCCTCTCCGCGATTCGCGCCGATCGTGCCGGGCAGGCCGGCCCCCTCGACGTCGATGCCGACGGTACCCGCTATCGGCTGCTCGCCGCGCTCGCCGACGAACTCGACCTCGACAACGAGCGGCTGGCCCGCGTGCTCGGCCTGTCCGGATCGGCCGTGCGCGACCTGCTCGACGTGCACGGGCGCGAGGGCCTGGTCGAGGCGGTGCGCGCCGGGCGCGGACGAGGCGGCTCGGTGGTGCGACTGACCCCCGCCGGCCGGCGTGAGCTGTACCGGCTCGACGCACTGTTCCGGGAGAGCTGGGAGAGCGCGTTCGCCGACCTGCCGGCCGAGGAACTGCGCACCGCCGCCCGGGTGCTCAGCAGGCTCTCCGGGGTGCTGGTGGCCGGCCGCTGACCGGCCGGGACCCCCGGCGCCGGCGAGTCGGCGCCACCCTTGCCCGAAGGTGGAAATCACCCGGACGGCGACTTGGCGAATGCCGGGCCCCCGGCCGGATACCTTAAAGGGGTGGCAGCGGACTACCAACAACGACCTCGTCTGCGAGGGGCCGGTCGCATCCGGTTGCGGAGCGCACTGTGGCGGATACTCCGCGAGACGGTGATCTCCTGCTTCAACCACCGGGTGACCGGCCTGGCCGCCGAGGCCGGGTTCTTCATGCTGCTCTCGCTGCCCCCGCTGCTGCTCGGGCTCGCCGGCACCGTCGGCTACCTGCACGGCATGATCGGCGGCAGCACCGTCAACGACCTCAAGGCCGACATCGTCAAGGCCGCCGGGTCGGTGCTCTCCAGCAAGAGCACCGAGCAGGTGGTGGTGCCGCTGGTCAACGACGTGTTCGACTCCGGGCGCGCGGACATCATCTCGGCCGGCTTCCTGATCGCCCTGTGGTCCGGCTCGCGCGCGCTCAACGTCTACGTCGACACCATCACGATCATGTACGGCCTGTCCGGCAAGCGCGGCATCGTGCGCACCCGGCTGCTCTCCTTCACCCTCTACGTGGTCGGCCTGCTGCTCGGGATGTTCCTGATCCCGCTCCTGGTGGCCGGCCCCGAGCTGGTGGTCAAGGCGTTCCCGCACTTCGCCGGGACCGTGCACATCCTGTACTGGCCGGTCCTGGTGGTGTTGTCGGTCTGCTTCCTGACCTCGCTCTATCACGTGTCGGTGCCGGTGCGAACGCCGTGGCGCGAGGACATACCGGGCGCGCTGGTCGCGCTGCTCCTGTGCATCGTCGGCAGCTTCCTGCTGCGCGTCTACCTCGCCACCACCATCGACGGCCCCACCGTCTACGGCTCGCTGGCGGCCCCGGTCGCGGTCATGGTGTGGATGTACTTCGCGGCCATGGCCGTATTGATCGGCGCGGCCGTCAACGCCGCGATCGACCAGGTGTGGCCCAGCCAGGAGACCGCGCAGGCGCGGGCCGAGCGGGACAAGGAGAAGGCCGCCGAGGAGATCGCCGCGGCCATGGAGCACCTGCGCTCGGGTCGCCACCGCGGCAACCCCGGCGACTGGACGCCGTTGTCGGACGAGCACGACGAGATGGAGGACACCGTCATCCACGGCGAACTCCCCGACATCGCCGAGCCGCCGTCCGAATTCCCCGAGCGCTGGGCGATCCACGCGCGCGACGCCAAACGCAGCGACCCGGGCACGGTCAACGGCCGGACCAACGGTGCCCGCCGCGCCGCCGATCCGCCCCGGATGCCGTCCCGCCCGCCGCGCCCCCCGGGTCCGCCGCCCACCAACGGCCAGCAACCGCCGAGCCTGCACATGCCGGCCGGACAGGAACTGCCCGGCCTGCCGCTGGACGACACCGCGTGGCCGCCGCGGCCGAGTCGGCCGGTGATCGGCGAGCAGGAACACGCTCGACGCGACCGGTCGTGATGGCCTAGGCTTCGCGGGTGGCCCTTGGGCCCGCACAGTGCCCGAGAGCGCGGCCCGAGGCCGCACGGAACAGGTGGGAGGTGGATGTCGTGAACACGACCTTGATGACGGTCGCCCGGACGGGCTTGACCTCATTCCACTTCTCCACCTCTCGGATTCGCACCGCGTAGCCGCGCCACGTCGTTCGTCGTGACGGCGCGCAGGTCGGCGGATCCGCCCCTCGAAGGGCCACCGGCTTGTCTTCCCAACAGCACCACGCTTCTCGCAACACCCCCGCTTCTTCGCACACCCCTGTCGCATCGACCTCCGACGTGCTCGCCGCCTACGGCTGGGACGCGGACCGCGACACCGAATTCGCCCCCTACCGCGGCCACGGCCTGATCCCCGGACGGATCGCCCGGGTGGACCGTTCGTTGTGCGAGGTGGTCACCGCCGACGGCACCGTGCGGGCCGCGCACGGCGCCGGCGAACTGCCGTGCACCGGCGACTGGGCCGCACTGGAGTTGCCCGACGACGGCCGCGAGGCCTTCGTCGCCGCCCTGTTGGAGCGCCGGACCGCGCTGGTGCGCTCGCAGGCCTCCGGGCGGTCGGCGGGCCAGGTCCTCGCGGTCAACGTCGACCTGATCGGCGCCGTCGTCCCGTTGGACGTCGCGCCCGACCTCGGCCGCCTGGAGCGGCTGCTCACGCTCGCGTGGGAGAGCGGAGCCCGGCCGTTGGTGATCCTCACCAAGGCCGACCTCGCGGCGGACGCCGAGGATCTGCGCACCGACGTCGAGGCGGTGGCGATGGGCGTGGACGTCGTGGTCGCCAGCGCGCTCACCGGCGAGGGCCTGGACGTCCTGGACGCCTACACCGCCGGACAGACGGTGGCGCTGATCGGCACCTCCGGCGCCGGCAAGTCCACGCTCACCAACGCGCTCGCGGGCGCCGAGGTGACCTCGGTCCAGGACGTGCGCGGCGACGGCAAGGGCCGGCACACCACCACGTGGCGCGAGTTGGTGCCGCTGCCCAACGGCGGTGTGCTCGTGGACACCCCGGGCATGCGCGGCGTCGGCATGTACGACGTCGGGGAGGGCCTGGATCGCACCTTCGCCGACATCGACGCCCTGGTCGAGGACTGCCGCTTCGCCGACTGCACGCACGACAGTGAACCCGGCTGCGCGGTGCTCGCCGCGATCGAGGCGGGCGACCTGCCGCAGCGCCGACTGGACAGCTATCGCAAGCTGCTCCGGGAGGCACGCTGGATCGCCTCGCGCGAGGACCACCGCATCCGGGCCGAACGGGCCCGGGAGTGGAAGCTGATCCACAAGGAGATGCGCCGCTCGCCGTCGCCGAAGAAGTGACGAAGGGTCGGGGGTGGGCGCGGCCCACCCCCGACCGTCGGTCGTGCGTCGGTCAGCGCCGCCTTCCCCGGGCGGGCGGTACCGGGTCGACGCCGCCGCCCCCGGGGCGGCAGCGGATGAGGCGACGGGCGGTCAGGTACGTCCCCCGGACCGCGCCGTGCCGGTGCAGGGCCTTCTTGCCGTAGGTCGAACACGACGGGGTGAAGGCGCAGCGCGGTGGGGTCTGCGGACTGATCTCGGTGCGGTAGCGCTCGACGGCGGCGCCGAGTCGGCGGGCGGGCGGGCCACCGCGTGGGCGGAGCAGGCTGGTCAGGGTGATCCACACCAGGCGCAGCGAGAAGAGGCTGAGCAGGCAGACGTCGCAGCCGCAGTCGTTGCCACCACGACCGCTGCCGCTGCTTCCTCCACCGCCGCTTCCTCCGCTGCCGCCGCTTCCGCCACCACCACCGTTTCCGCCGCCGCCGAAGCAGCCACCGCGGTCTCCACCGCCCGAGCCGCGGCCGCCGGATCCGCCGCTTCCGCCGCCGGATCCACCGCCGCCGAACAGCCCCCCGTCGCCGCCACCGGAGATGTCGTTGACGGCGTCGGCGCCGTCCGCGAGGTCCTCGCGGCGGTCGCGGCGGCGTTGACGTTCCTCCTCTTCCTCGCGGAGTCGGCGATGCCGTTCCTCGGGCGTCTCGCCGGGTCCACCCACGCCCTCCCCGAACAGGGGATGCGGTTCCGGTGGCGGTTGGGTCATGGTGGTGCTCCCCGTGTTCCGGATCTATGTTCGGGGCAATCTACCGGGACCCGTTCGGCGCCGTTCGGGTCTCCCGGCCCACCTCAGGAGGCACCCGCATGGCCAAGGCACCCGCGTTCGATCCGATGGACCCGCTGGGCATCGACGATCTGCTCGACCCCGAGGACAAGGCGATCCGGGACACCGTGCGCCGGTTCTGCGCCGACCGGGTCACGCCGTACGTGGCCGAGTGGTTCGAGCGCGGCGCGTTGCCGGACGTGCGGGAACTGGCGCGTGGGCTGGGCGGGATCGGCGTGCTCGGGATGACCCTGGAGGGCTACGGCTGCGCCGGGACCAGCGCCGTGCAGTACGGCCTGGCCTGCCTGGAACTGGAGGCGTGCGACTCGGGGTTGCGCTCGCTGGTGTCGGTCCAGGGCTCGCTGGCGATGTTCGCGATCCACCGCTTCGGCAGCGAGGAGCAGCGGCGCACGTGGCTGCCCCGACTGGCCGCCGGCGAAGCGCTGGGTTGTTACGGCCTGACCGAGCCCGACCACGGTTCGGATCCGGCGTCGATGCGCACGCATGCCAAGCGCGACGGCGACGACTGGGTGCTCAGCGGTCGCAAGATGTGGATCACCAACGGTTCGGTGGCCGATGTCGCGGTGATCTGGGCGCAGACCGAGGACGGCGTGCGCGGCTTCGTGGTGCCCACCGACACCGCCGGGTTCGCGGCCCACGACATCAAGCACAAGATGTCCCTGCGCGCGTCGATCACCAGCGAGCTGACGCTGGACGAGGTACGGCTGCCGGCCGACGCGGTGTTGCCCGACGTGGTGGGCATGCGCGGTCCGCTGACGTGTCTGGGCGAGGCCCGGTACGGCATCGTGTGGGGCGCGGTCGGCGCGGCGCGCTCGTGCTTCGAGTCCGCGCTGGACTACGCCCGCACGCGTGAGCAGTTCGGCCGGCCGATCGGTGGGTTCCAGTTGACCCAGGCCAAGCTGGCGGACATGGCGGTGGAGATCGGCAAGGCGCACCTGCTCGCGCTGCACCTGGGTCGGCGCAAGGACGCGGGCGCGGTGCGGCCGGAGCAGATCAGCTTCGGCAAGCTCAACAACGTCCGCGAGGCGATCGCGATCGCCCGCCAGGCGCGTACGATCCTGGGCGCGAACGGCATCTCGCTGGAGTACCCGGTGATTCGACACATGAACAACCTGGAGTCGGTGCTGACCTACGAGGGCACCTCCGAGATGCACACCCTGGTCATCGGCAAGGCACTCACCGGGTTGGACGCCTTCCACTGACCCCGACTCCCCCCGGGAGCTCCCGTCGTGGCCTCGGGCGCCGTTTGTCCGGCCCCGGCCAGGGCAGACGTCTGCTCGGCCGGATGCCGCACGGGCCCGGCCGTCAAGACGCTCCGCACCGTATGTATGGGGGGATCACGACATGTCGGCGTCAGCCTCCATGGCGGAATCGGGTCGGGAAGCCAAGGCCGCGGGGCGGCAGGCCGCCGACAGCAGGGTGCTGGTCGGCCTTGCCAAGGCGGGCCTCGCCGCGCGCGGGCTGTTGTACATCCTCGTCGGCGTCATCGCCGTACGGATCGCCGTCGGGGGCAAGAACCAGGAGGCCGACCGCGGCGGTGCCGTCGAGGAGATCGGCGCCAAGCCGTTCGGCGAGGCGATGTTGTGGGCGCTGGTCGTCGCGCTGATCGGGATGTGCCTGTGGCGGCTGGTCGAGGCCGTGTTCGGGCAGGCCGTGCCGGATGGCGGCAAGGCGGGCAAACGCCTGATGTCGCTGGGCCGGGCGATCTTCTACGGCTTCGTGGTCGCCTCGCTGATCCGCACCCTCACCGCGAGCGACGCGGGCCGGGACCAGGGCCAGGGGCAGGGCGGCAGCAGCAACAAGACCTCGAAGGACCTCACCGCCAAGGCGTTGGAGTGGTCCGGCGGCCGATACCTGGTCGGCCTGGCCGGGGCGGTGTTGCTCGGCGTCGGGATCGGGATGGCGGTGCGATACGCGCTGCGCAGGTTCCGGGAGAAGTTGAACACCGGGCGGATGAGCCCGATGCAACGTCGCGTGGTGGATGTGCTCGGGGTGGTCGGCGGGATCAGCCGAGGCGTGGTGTTCGGCGCGGCCGGGGTGTTCGTGGTGGTGGCCGCGGTGAAGTTCGACCCGGATCGGGCCAAGGGGGTCGACGAGACGTTGCGCTCGTTCGCCGACACACCGGTGGGGCCCGCGCTGCTCGTGGTGATCGCGCTGGGCCTGGCGGTTTTCGGGCTGTATTCGCTGGCTGAGGCGTTGTGGCGGCGGGTGCGCTGAGGCGGGCTATCCCCGGCCGTCCTTGCGCAGGGTGACCCGGATGCTCTTGCCCGCACCGCCCGGCAGCACGTCGATGTGGCCACCGAGTTCGGCCACCATCAACTTGACGATCATCAGCCCCCGGCCGTCCTCGGCGTCGGGGCCGGTGTCCAGGAGCGCGTGCGGGCGGAACGGGTGGTCGTCGGCGACCTCCAGGCGCAGTTCGGCGCCGCTGTGCGAGGCGGTGATCCGGATCCGCTCGGTGCGGATCGCGGCGTGCCGGACCGCGTTGGAGGTCAGCTCGGTGGCGACCAGGAGCATGGTGTCCTCGATCTCCTCGGCCACCCCCCAGGCGCGTAACAGGTCGCGGAGGCGGTGTCGGACCTCGGGTACGCCGGCGACCGTGGGTGCGATGGTCCAGCGCACGAACACCGGGCCGAGCCGGTGTTCGGGGTGGCTGTCGTGCCGGGTCTCGGTCGAGGCACGCCGGTCGTGTCGGGCGCGGGCGCGGGACCGCCCGACGGCGGTCACGGATGACTCGACGCGTGGTACGCGGCCGGGACGGCGATCTGCTGGGGCGGATGGTGTGCTGCACGTGCGGGGGAGGGCATCCCGGTGTCCTTCGCTTCGTTCACTGCGTTCGCGGGTGGTCTTGCCAGGCGTTCGCAGTGTGCGGTGGCGAATCGTGCTTGTGGCGTGCTTTTCCGGGTGTGATCCGTAATGGTTCGGTAAGCGACACTTCATCTCGACTTTGGGTCCGGTTCGGACCCTGTTCGGACTCGGGATCAATCCCCGGTCGAGCGCCGCAGTCGTTTGATCTCACCGCGATGGTGCTTGTTGCGCAGCCTGCGCTCGCGCATTCCGCGTGAGGGTTTGGTCGGCCGGCGCGGCGGCGGGGGCGGGGCGGTGGCCTCGACCAGGATGTCGATCAGTCGGCGCACCGCGCTTTGGCGGTTCATCAACTGGGAGCGCTGTTCGGACGAGGCCACGGTGAGCACACCGTCCACCAGCCGCCCTTCCAGCCGGAGCAGGGCACGTTCCTTGAGCACGTCGGGCAGCACCGTGCTGGCGCCCAGGTCGAAGGACACCTCGGCCCGGCTGTCGGTGGTGTTCACCGACTGTCCACCGGGTCCGGAGGAGCGCGAGAACCGCCACGACAGCTCGGCGGCGGGTATCACCACGCCGCGAATGTCGAGATCTGTCGTCATACGGACATGATCCCGCGTCGCACGGCCTCGGGTCGACCCGGTTTTCGAGGGCCCCGCCGGATGCTTTCCCGGCTCCGGATGGAGAGGATCGGGGCATGAGTGCCGACACGAACGCGGACGAGACGAAGACATACGGTTCCTGGCCTTCGCCGATCACGGCCGAGCGCTTGGTGGAAGGGGCCGCGAACCCCGGTGGGATCCGGGCCGACGGCGAGGATGTGTGGTGGGCGGAGGGCCGGCCGTCCGAAGGTGGTCGGATCCAACTGGTGCGACTACGACCGGGCGGATCTCCCGAGGACGTGTTGCCGGAGGGCTTCTCGGCCCGCACCCGCGTGCACGAGTACGGCGGCGGCGCCTGGACGGTGCGCGCGGGCCTGCTGGTCTTCGCGAACTGGACCGACCAGCGGCTGTACCGCCTGGGCCCGGACGACGCGGCGCCGGTGCCGATCACCGCGGAGCCCGAGACCGAGGCGGGTCTGCGCTACGCCGATTGCACGATCGTGCCGGCGGGCCAGTGGGGGCCGGGGGAGTGGCTGGTCGCGGTGCGCGAGAGCCACGAACCGGCCGCGGTCAAGGCGCACGGCGAGGCGGTCAACGAGATCGTCGCGCTGCCGCTGGACGGCCTCGGCGGTGAGCGGGTCCTGGTCACCGGCCCGGACTTCGTGTCCTCGCCGTGCCCGGCCGCGGACGGATCGGCGCTGGCCTGGACCCAGTGGTCGCATCCGGACATGCCGTGGGACGCGGCCGAACTGATGGTCGCGGCGATCGAGGCCGGGCCGGTGCCGACCGGCGCGCAGGCGGTCGCCGGCGGCGGGCGCGAGTCGGTGGTCCAGCCCGAGTGGGGACCGGACGGCGCGCTGTGGTTCGCTTCGGACCGCACCGACTGGTGGAACCTGTACCGGGTCGGGGCGGGTGGTCAGGTCGAGGCGGTGGCCCCGGTCGAGGCGGAGATCGGCGGTCCGCAGTGGGTCTTCGGCGACCGTTTCTACGCCTTCCTCGACGACGGCCGGATCGCCTGCTCGGTCAACTCCGGCGGGTTCGTGCACCTGGGCCTGGTCGATCCGGCTCGCCCGGAGCAGCCGCCCGCGCGGGTGGAGACCGGGCTGACCTGGTTGTCCGACCTGGCCGCGGTGCCCGGCGGGGTGTTGCTGGTGGGCGGCGGCCCGGACGACGAGGACGCGCCGCGGCGGATTCGGCTCGCGGCCGGTGCGCCGACCGCGTTGCAGATCGAACGACTGCGGCCCGCCCGGGAGTTCGATTTCGACGCGCGGTGGTTCAGTGCACCGCAGCCGATCGAGTTCGAGTCCGCGGCCGGCCGCACCGCGCACGCGCTGCTGTACCTGCCGAAGAACCCGGACGTCCGGGCGCCCGAGGGCGCGCTGCCGCCGCTGATCGTGTCGATCCACGGCGGCCCGACCGCGCAGGCGTCGGCGGTGCTCAACCTGCGGATCCAGTACTGGACCAGCCGGGGCTTCGCGGTCGCCGACGTCAACTACGGCGGCAGCACCGGCTACGGACGTCCGTACCGCAACCTGCTGTACGACTCGTGGGGCATCGTCGACGTCGAGGACTGCACGGCGGTGGCCCGCCATCTCGCCGACCAAGGCGTGGTGGACGGCGCCGAGTTGGCCATCCGCGGCGGTTCGGCCGGCGGGTACACCACGCTGGCCGCGCTCGTGGCGGGCGATGTCTTCACCGCCGGCGCGAGTCACTTCGGCGTCGCCGACATCGCGGCCCTCGCGCAGCACACCCACAAGTTCGAATCCCGCTACCTGGACCGCCTGGTGGGCCCGTACCCGGAGGCCGAGGCGGTGTATCGGGACCGGTCGCCGATCAACCACACCGAGCACCTGTCCAGCCCGCTCGCGGTCTTCCAGGGCCTGGAGGACCAGGTGGTCCCGCCGGCCCAGGCCGAGCTGATCGTGGCCGCGCTGAAGGAGAAGCAACTCCCTTACGTCTACCTGGCGTTCGAGGGCGAACAGCACGGCTTCCGACGCTCGGAGAACATCATCCGCGCGCTGGAGGCCGAACTGTGGTTCTACGGCCGGGTCTTCGGCTTCGACCCGGCGGACGAGATCGAGGCCCCGCCGGGCGGCGGCTTTTGAGTAGAGCACGCGTCGAATGCGCGAACAGCCCCGCCCGGCCGAGGGATCTCGGCCGGGCGGGGCTGCTTCGTCATGGTCGGGAACGCCCTCGGGGTGTCCGTCGGGCGGGTGCGCGGCTACCAGAAGCCGGGTGCCGCCTGCCACGCGTCGTTGGGGCTGTCGAAGCCGCCGTCGGTGCGCGCGGTGAACAGGAACGCCGTGGTGGCGCCGTTTTGGTAGTTGTACATGATCGAGATGTCGTCGCGACCGTCGGCGTTCTGGTCACCGGTCACCGGCAGGCCGGCGCTGATGCCCCACCACCCGCCTTCGGCCGTGTCCCACGACTTCACGTCGGCCTGGAGACCGCCGCTGCCGTCGGGCTTGCCGAGGAAGGTGAACAGCGCGGAGTGGCCGTTGCCGTAGTCGTACATCGCTGCGGCGTCGGCCTTGCCGTCGCCGTTGTAGTCGCCGCTGGTGAGCTTGACCCGGGACCAGTCCCAGTTGCCGGGGTCGGTGCGCCAGGATTCGAACGGGACGTCGAAGCCGCCGTCCGGCCGGGCGAGGATGGTGTGGAAGGCGACGGCGCCGCTGTAGTAGCCGTACATGCCCGCGATGTCGTCGCGGCCGTCGCCGTTGTAGTCGCCCACGACGTACTTGGCGCTGTTCCAGTACCAGTTGCCGGGGTTCGAGCGCCAACTCGCGAACGAATTGTTGAAGGTGCCGTCCGGCTTGGCGGTCCACGTGTAGGCGCCGGTCGAGCCGCCGTCGTGGTCGTAGAGCATGGCGGTGTCGTCGCGGCCGTCGCCGTTGAAGTCGCCGGCGAGGAAGACGGCCTTGCTCCAGTCCCAGTTGCCCGGGCCCACATAGGCGCTGTCGACACCGTCGGCGAAGGTGCCGTCGGGCTTGGCGAGGAAGGTGAACAGCCGGTTGCTGCCGTCCCCGTAGCCGTAGAGGCCGGCCACGTCGTCGCGGCCGTCGCCGTTGAAGTCGCCGGTGACCCACTTGGTGCTCTCGTAGCGCATCCAGCCGACATGCGCGGTCCAGGCGTTGAACGGCGCGTTGTAGCCGCCCCCCGGCCGGGCGATCAGGGTGTGGAAGGCGCTGGTGTCGTTGCCGTAGTTGTAGACGGTGAGCAGGTCGGCCCGGCCGTCGCCGTTGAAGTCGCCCGACAGGTCGGTGCGCAGGTCGGCGGTGCGATCCTCCGGGTGGTGGTCGAGGTAGGCGCCGGTGGTCGGGTTCAGCCGGATGTAGCCGCCCTGGAAGCTGACCCGGCGGTCGCCGTTGTGCACGGTGAACTCGTCGGTCACGGGGTAGCCGAGGTAGCCCTGCTCCCACTGGAGCGAGGCCCACTTGGCGCGGATCGGGCCGCGTACGGACCAGGCCTCACCGGTGCCCGCGTTCCAGTAGATGGAGGCGCTGTTGCCGGTCTCGGAGAGCTTGCGGAAATGGTTGTAGCGGCCGGTGTTGCCGGGCACTGCGGATTCGTCCGTGGTCGGGAAGCCGAGCTCGGCCGGACCACCGAGGGCGAGGTACTTCTCGTAGATGCCGCCGTGGATGGACCAGGTGCCCAGTTCCGGCGTCGAGTAGATCGCGCCGTAACCACCGCTGCCCTTGAAGGTGGCGACCTGCGCCGAGCCGATGCCGATCGTGTGATCGTCGTCGGTGGGGTAGCCCATTTCACCGGTTTCCCAGCCGAGCGCCTCCCACTTGTCGCGAATCGGGCCGGACACCGACTTGGCCCCGGTGGTCGAGTGCCAATAGATCGACCAGTACGTGCCGTTGGGCCGCTTGAGGTGGGCGTAGCGGCCGACCAGGTCGGGGGCGACCTTCATGTCGGCGACCGGATAGCCGCGGGTGGCCGCGTCGGCGGCGCGGTACTTGGTCAGCACCGGGCCACACAGTTGGAACGCGGCGCCGCCGGCGGGGCCGAAGGACTCGCATTCCGACCAGGGGGTGCCCGGCGCGACCGAGCGGGCGGCGCCGAACGCGGAGCCGCCGGTCAGGGCGCGGCCCGGGAACTCGACGATCTTGCCGGTCGGGTCCTGCGCCCACAGGTCGGCGAAGCCGTCCTTCTCGTAGTCCCCGTCGGAGGAGACGAGTTCGTAGGCATCGCCGGTGAAGCCGCTGCCGATCGAGGTGGTGCGCACGGCCGGGTCGGCGTAGACGGTCAGGTCCAGCTCGGTCGGGTTGCCGTCCGTGGCGCTGTCGGTGGTCTTGCGCCGGCTGGTGTACTGGTGGATCTTGCCGGTGTTCTTGTCCCGGGCCCAGATCTCCGGCAGGCCGTCGGCGTTCAGGTCGCCCGGGGCGATCAGGGTCATGTTCGCCCAGTCGGCATTGCCCAGGGAAATCGCGTCGAAGCGCTGGTCCAGGGTCCCGGCCGGGTTGCCGAGGTAGAGCCAGAGGTTGGCTCCCTCCTGCACCAGCAGGTCGGGGTAGTCGGTCGCGTCGATGCCGTTCGGCGTGGCGCTGTCGTCGTTGACGCTGTTGATCACCAGGATCTGGCTGGCCGCGCCCCAATGGTCGTTGGTGTCGGGCTTTTTGACCCTGAGTGTGATGCGCGTGCTGTCACTCGGCTCCAGCGAACCGTCGCCGCGTCCGCGATACACGTAGAGCCGTTTGCGCTCGTTGTCCGGGGCCTGTTGCAGCGCGACCAGATCCTCGTAGTAGTCCGCGTTCCAGGTGCCACGGTGCGCGAGGGAGACGGTTCCGGCGAAGGGGCCGCCGCCGGCCGACACGGGCGAGCCGAAGGTGCCGTCACCCTGGCCCGGACGCGCGTCCACGCCTTTGGTGGTCGCGTTGAGGTTCCACAGGTCGACGTTGCCGTCGCCGTTGAGGTCGCCCGGCTTGTCCCGGTCGGGGGAACGCTTGGCGTAGTACAGGTGGTTCCGCACGTCGGAGAGGTTGCCCGCGATGTCGACGCTGCGCACGTAGAGATGGTTGGGGCCGGTGATGGTCGGCTTGAAGGTGATGCTCGCCGGGCCGCCCTGGCCGGCCGCGGCGACCTCGCGGACCATCGGGTCGCTGTCGGTCCACCACCGGTACTTCACGATGTCGGTGACGCCGTTGGCGGTGAAATTGAAGGTGCCGGTGGTGCGGACCGGGGTCGGGTTGTCCGGGTTGTTCGCGGGGAAC
Source organism: Embleya sp. NPDC059213 (assembly GCF_042754445.1). Taxonomy (NCBI): domain Bacteria; kingdom Bacillati; phylum Actinomycetota; class Actinomycetes; order Kitasatosporales; family Streptomycetaceae; genus Embleya; species Embleya sp. NPDC059213. The sequence goes on along the minus strand of NZ_JBHZAV010000007.1, from coordinate 75,387 downwards.
TCCGCCGAGGAGACGTTGGGCAGCTCGCTGGGCCGGTTGCGGTCGACGGTGAACAGGCACTGGCCGGCCCACCGGCTGTCGACGAAGCCGTCGGACACCCGGACATCCCAGCGGTAGGTGCCGTCCAGTGCGGTGGCGTCGATCTCGGCGGCGGCGATGGTGCCGCGGCTGACACCGCGCTTGATCACGGTCGGGCCGGTGTTCGCGCCGTCCTTCCAGTAGTGGAATTCGGCCGTGAGGTTGTTGTCCTCGGCGTCGTCCACCCGGGCGTAGAGCGTGACCCGGTCCGTGGTGCCGATGACGCCGCCGGCGCAGGGGGTGGAGGGGTCGGTCGTCCGGTCCGACGGGGTGGCCGGCGGGGTGTTGTACTCGGTGCTGATCACCGTCGCGTCCGGCGCGAACGTGCGCCAGGACACGTCGACCGTGTCGTAGCGGGACTTCAGGCCGAGGGTCCAGGAATTCCAGTGACTGCGCGCGGCCTCGTCGACGGCCGAGGTCACGTTGACCTCGATCTTCTTCTCGTTGCCCCCGGGGCAGTTACGGCCACCGTAGGACTCGTCGACGCTGCCGACCATGCGGTCCCAGCTCGGCTGGTTGTTCCACGTGGTCTGCTTCGAGATGCTCGCGGTGTCCCAGACTTCGAGTTCGCCCGACTTGCAGTCCCACGCGCCGGGGCGGATCTGTTCGAGGCTCAGCACCGACTTGATGATCTGCTTGTCCCACAGGTCGGACATGCCGACCTGGAAGAATGTCTTGGCGCAGACGACCGCGTTGCCCAAGTCGCCGTCCCTGGAACAACCCACCCGCCCATACTTCTTCGGCATCGTGCCGCCGTTCCAGTAACTGGTGGAGGCGGAGCCGGCGATGGCGTTGTGCTTGTAGGCGAGGGTCCAGGCGAACTTCCAGTCGTCGCGCCAGACCGGGTCGATGACGACCGGGAACTTGGTGTCGGCGGCCGTCAACAGGCCCTGGTCGGGGGTGAGTTCGAGGGTCTTGCCGGTGAGCTTGACGCCGAGATCGGCGTGCTTGGCACCGGGGTCGAAGCCGTCGGTGGGGTCGGCGGGGGGATCGTTCTCGGGCGTGATCGCCGCCGAGGTACGGGCTTCGGCGGGGGCCTGGGCGGTCGCCGGCGGCGGATCGTTTCGGCCGGCCGCCCACATCTGCGGCTTGGGCGCGGTGAACACGGCCTGGCCGGTGGGGTCGAGGGCGCGCAGTTCGCCGGCCGTGCCCTCGACGATGTTCAGTCCGGTGGCGTCCAGGCCGAACTTCAGCGTGGCCAGGGCGGGATTCTTGGCCGCCTCCGGGGTCTTGACCACGACGTAGTGGGCGAAGTCGTCCACGTTGGCGACGACCTTGAGGTCGACGCCGGGCAGTACCTCGGGGTAGGTCGCGGAGTCGCCCTCGACCACGGGCTTGGGCAGCGCGGTCGGCCAGGACAGCGCGATCCTGCGGCCGCCCTTGGTGAGTTCGGCCAGCGGGCCGTTGCCGCCCGGGGAGAAGGTCAGGCCCATCATCGCGGCCTTGGGCGCGAGGCGACCACCCTGGACGGGGGCCAGGGTGTCGTCGGCCGGGACCAGGGTGCCGCCGCGCCATACCCGCACCGGGCGGGTCGCGCTCTCCTGGGTGAACGTGCCGCTCGGGTTGGCCCAGACCTGGTCGGTCTCGGTGCGGAGCGCGACGACCTCGACGCGTTGGCCGCTCTGCTTGGCCTTGGCGGACGCGGCCGTGCGCTCGTCGGCCTGCTTCTCGGCCTCGGTGCGGGTGTCGGCCGGGGTCGTCTTGTCGGTGGGGGCGACCTGCGGCATGGGCGCGCCGGTCGCCGGTACGGCGGTGATCAGCCCGGCGGACAGGGCCGCCGAGATCACCCAGACCGCAGCTTTTCGCCGCGGGTGACCCGCGGGGCGTGCGGGTCGTATCGATGAATTCATGCTGCTTTCCGGGGTCGGAGTGGGGGTTGACGATGCGACCCGGTCGGACGCGGGGAGCGAGCCGATCGGATCGCGGGCCGCCCGGCGCGCAGTGGGCCGGACGGGGGCTTGGTGGGGGACCGTCGGGGACGGTCGGGGGTCGGGGCGATGCGCGTTCGTCGCGGTGGCCGAATTCGATTGCTCGGAGGTCGGGCACCGCGGGCTCGAGTGCGGGTCGCCGGCGCGCACGCGGGGTGTGCGGGCACCGGTGTCCGGCCGGCCGAGGTGTGCCGAATGGTGTCCGAATTGACCGGGATCGAAGTGTCCGATAATGCCCCGGTAATCGACTGTGGCTCCATATTCCGGATCGGACGGGCCGTATCCGATGCGCGTCTTGTCGATGAATTCATAGTGGCTTCCGCAGACGATGGGAGCGGCTGTATTGGAGCGTCCCGGCGCGGAAGCATTGCGGCCGTCCCGTGCCGTGTGTGGCTGAATTCGCACCACTGGCAGGGGTGCAAATCGGCGCACTTTCCGTGAGTTGTAGCAGGTCAGCGCGGCTCTTGGCGAGTAGTGACGGAGTATTCGGGCATACTTGCCAAACGGTTGGTATCGCAATTTAAACCCGAATCGATGTCCATCCCCGCTTCAGGCGTTTGGCATCAATTTCCGCGACTTGAACATTGATAAAGTCGCCAAACCGCTTCGCCTACTGCTAGGTTGCGCCGCCAGTATTGGGTGACGTGGGCCTCGGGGGATTCCGCGTCGAATCTCTCGGGTGGGGCTGTGTTTTCACGGAAAACCCGTGCCATGCGCACGGCGATAAGACGTACCTGGCGATGGCCGGTACCCCTGATGGCAATCGTGCTGGTGGGCTCCGGCCTGACCGCGGTGCCGGCGGCGGCGGCAGAAACGGTTGCCCGCCCACAACTGCCCGACCTGCAAAAACTCACCAAGGTCCCGGGTGAGCGCCTGTCGACGGCCAAGGCCCCCGTGCCGCCCGCCGAGTCGCAGGTCAACGCCTGGAAGGGCGCGCCGGCGGTGAACTGGCCCGCCGCGGGCTCCGCCGAGGTCGAACTGCCGCGCCCGGCGGCCAAGTCCGACGCCCGCGCCGCCGCCACCGCGCCGGCCGAGGCCAAGGCCGGCTCGCTGCCGATCAAGCTGAGCACACCCCCGGCCCCGGAGTCGGCCGCCCGCTCGGCGCAGGCCGCCGCGGACACCGCCCCGGTCAAGGTCAAGGTCGACCTGTTCGACCGGCCGACCGCGAACAAGGCCGGCGTCGGCAACGGGCTGTTGCTCGGGGTCCGGCGCACCGACGGCGGCACCGGCGTCGCACCGGTGGGTGTCGAGCTGGACTACACCGCGTTCAAGAACGCGTACGGCGGCGGCTGGGGCTCGCGGCTTCAATTCAGCCTGCTCCCCGAATGTGTCCTCACCACCCCGGAGCTGGCGCAGTGTCAGACCCGGACGCCGGTCGCGATGAAGAACGACGCGGACACCGGCAAGCTCACCGCGACGGTGGCACCGGCCGCGACCGGTCAGGGCGTTGCGGCCAAGGGCGCGAGCGCGGGCGGGCAGGGCATGCTGCTCGCCGCGCAGCCGACCGCCGACGGCGCCAACGGCACCTACAAGGCGACCTCGCTGAGCGCGTCCGGTTCGTGGCAGGCGGGCGGGGCCGCGGGTGACTTCTCCTGGTCGTACCCGCTGGAACTGCCCGGCTCGCTCGGCGGCCCGAGCCCCTCGCTCGCGCTGGGCTACTCCTCGGCGAGCATCGACGGCCGTACCTCGGCCTCGCTCCAGCAGACCTCGTGGGTCGGCGACGGCTGGGACCTGGGCTCGAACTTCATCGAGCGCACCTGGGTCCCGTGCAGCCAGGACAAGAAGGAAGGCTCCGGGTTCAACAACCCGACGGACGACACCGGCGACCTGTGCCACGGCGCGCCGATGATGACGATGTCGCTCAACGGCGGGTCCACCCCGCTGGTGCGCGACGACGCGTCCGGCGTCTGGCGGCCCGCGAAGGACGACGGCTCGCGGATCGAGCTGATCACCGGTGCGCAGGACCTCAACGGGGACAAGGAGGGCGTGCACTGGCGGGTGACCAACGCGCAGGGCGTGCAGTTCAACTTCGGCCTCAACAAGGTCCCCGGCTGGCAGCCCGGCAAGCCCGTCACCAACTCGGCGTGGCTGGTGCCGATCTACAACAACCAGCCCGGCGAGCCCTGCTACCAGCCGGACTTCGCGAACTCGGCCTGTGACCGGGCCTGGCGCTGGAACCTCGACTACGTCGTGGACCCGCGCGGCAACGCCATGACGTATTGGTACAACAAGGAGGTCAACCACTACGGCGCGAACTTCAAGTTCGCCGGTGGTTCGACCAACCGGGCCTACGACCGCGGTGGTTGGCTCGACCACGTCTCGTACGGCCTGCGCAGCGACAACCTGTTCACCAACGCGCCGTCCCAGGTGGACTTCACGGTGGCCGAGCGCTGCCTGACCTCGCCGACGTTCGACTGCGCCGAGGACAAGCTCAAGCCCGAGGTCGACTGGAACATCGCCAAGATGTGGCCGGACACCCCCGGTGACCAGCTCTGCGCGGCGAACGAGGAGTGCAAGGCGCGGTTCACCCCGACGTTCTTCACCCGCAAACGACTGACCGAGATCAACACCAAGGTCTGGACCGGCACGGCCTACCAGCCGGTGGACACCTGGGCGCTGACCCAGGACTTCCCGCAGAACGGCGACGGCACCGACTACGCGCTGTGGCTCGCGTCGATCCAGCGCACCGGCAAGAACGGCACGCCGATCACGCTGCCGCCGGTGACCTTCCGCGGCAAGCAACTGGCGAACCGGGTGGACCGGGACGGCGACGGCCGTCCGGCGTACCGGCGTTATCGCATCGAGAACATCGACACCGAGACCGGTTCGATCATCTCGGTGCGGTTCAAGGACACCGAGTGCTCCTCGGTGGCACCGGTCAAGCTGCCGACGGCGGCGGAGTCCAACGGGCTGCGCTGCTACCCGGTGATCCAGGAGATCCCGGACCCGACCGATCCGGACCGCAAGCGCAAGCTCTACGTCACGGACTACTTCCACAAGCACGTGGTGGACCGGGTCCAGGAGCAGGACGCGATGGCGAACTCGCCGACGCGGGTGACGTCCTACGAGTACCTGGGCGCGCCGGCGTGGGCGTACGACGAGGACAACGAGCTCACCGAGCCGAAGACGCGCACGTGGTCGCAGTGGCGCGGCTACGAGCGGGTGCGCACCTTCATCGGGCAGGACCCGGACCGGCGGACGCAGACCGAGACGTTGTTCTTCCGGGGTCTGGACGGCGACCGGGCGTCGCCGACGACCGCGGCTCGGCGGACGGTCAAGGTCAAGGACTCCGAGAACGGCGAGATCGTCGACCACAAGCTCTTCGCGGGTCAGACGCGCGAGGTGCTGGTCTACGACGGCGAGGGCGGCGCGCTTCAGGCGGCGACGACGTACACGCCGTGGGTGTCGAATCCGACGGCGACTCGGGTGCGGCCGAACGAAACGCCGCCGTTGCAGGCGTTCGTGCAGCAGACGACGAAGACGGCCTCGCGGGTGTTGTTGACGGACGGGCGCGGGTGGCGTCGGACGTCGACCGAAAGCACCTTCAACGCACGGGGCTTCATCGAGACGACGTCCTCGCTCGGGAACATCGACGACCCGAACGACGACTCGTGCACGCGCTACTGGTACGCGCCGGACGAGGCGCAGTGGATGGTCGACCGGCAGTCGCGGATCGAGTCGGTCGCGAAGGCGTGTGACGCGACGAACGTGCAGCGGCCGGAGGATGTCACCTCCGACGCGAAGATGTTCTACGACAACGCCGGCAACCTGGTGCGCACGGAGTCGCTTTCGGACTACGTGAACGGGCAGCCGACGTATGTCCTGGACGGCACGGCCACGTTCGACGTCTACGGTCGGCCGAAGTCGGTCACCGACGTGCTGGGCGCGGTCAACTCGACCGAGTACTTCCCGGCCGCCGGGCAGCTCGTCACCAAGACCACGGTCACCAACCCGGCGGGCCACACCCAGTCGGTGGAGACCGACCCCGGTCGCGGTGCGACGGTGGCCCAGGAGGACGCCAACAAGCGGCGCAGCGTGATGCGGTACGACTCGCTGGGTCGTCTGGTCAAGGTGTGGTCGCCGGACCGGAACCCGGATCGCAAGTCGCCGGATGCCGAGTTCTCGTACCTGGTTCGCCGTGACGGTCCCGTCGTGATCACCAACAAGAGCCTGTTGGACGACGGCAGTTACCGCACCAGCTACGACATCTACGACGGCAGCCTGCGGATTCGGCAGACCCAGATGGAGGCGTTGGGCGGCGGTCGCATGGTGACCGACACCTTCTACAACAGCCTCGGCCAGATCTGGAAGTCCAACGGCGGCTACTACGCGGACGGTGCGCCCGAGGGCGCGATGTTCGCGCCGCTGGACAACATGGTCCCGGCGTCGACGATGACCGAGTACAACTCGACCGGTCAGCCGACGGCGCAGATCTCGCGCAAGTTCGGGATCGAGACCTCGCGGACGACGACCACCTACGGCGGCGACTTCGTCACGGTGGACCCGCCCACGGGCGAGACGCCGACGAAGGCAATCCTGGACGCGGTCGGTCGCAAGACGGAGTTGCAGTTCTTCAAGGGCGCCGATCCCAGCGGCGCGCACGACACCACGCGCTACAGCTACAACCGACGCGGGCAACTGTCGTCGGTGGTGGACGAGGCCGGCAACACGTGGGGCTTCGAGTACGACCTGCGGGGTCGTCAGGTCAAGGTGACGGACCCGGACAAGGGCACGTCGACGATGACCTACGGCGCGGGCGACCGGCTGGCGACGACGACGGACGCGCGGGGCAAGACGCTCGCGCCGGAGTACGACGTGTTGGGCCGGATCAAGGCGACCCACGAGGGCTCGATCACCGGTCCGAAGCTGACCGAGTCGGTGTTCGACACGCTGCCGAACGCACTTGGGCTGCCGGTCTCCTCGACGCGGTTCGTGAACGGGAACGCGTACAAGCAGGAGATCACGGGCTACGACACGGAGTACCGGCCCAAGGGCTCGAAGATCACCATCCCGCCGTCCGAGGGCCAGTTGGCGAAGACGTATGTCTTCGGCAGCACGTACACCGAGACGAATGGGCTGCCCGAGTTCAGTACCTTCCCGGCGGTTGCGGGTCTGCCGCTCGAAGATGTCTCGATGTCGTACAACCGGTACGAACTGCCCACGGTGATGGGCATCAACGGCGACACGTTCGTCGACCGGGTGGACTACTCGCCGCTGGGTGACGTGCTGCGTACGCATGCCGGGCCGGCGCCGAAGCAGGTGTGGTCGACGTACGAGTACGACGAGCAGACGCGGCGTCCGACCCGGACGGTGAACGACCGGGAGACCTCGCCGTCGCGGATCAACGACGCGCGGACCGAGTACGACGCGGTCGGCAACATCACCAAGATCACGGACGCCTTCGGGCCGAACCCGACGCCGTCCACGACGGACACCCAGTGCTTCGCGTACGACTACATGCGTCGGATGACGGATGCCTGGTCGGCGACCGACAATTGCCAGGCGAAGCCCGGTCAGGTCGGGCCCGGCGGGGGTCGGCCGAGCGTGGGTGGGCCGGACGCGTACTGGTCCTCCTACAGCTTCGACGCCGCGGGCAACCGCAAGACGGAGACGAAGCACGACCCGGCCGGTGTGGCGGGCCAGGACGTCAACCGGGTCTACACGTATGGGACTCAGGGTGCGGCCGGTGCCAACTACCTGAAGAAGGTGGACACCACCGGGCCGGGCGGGAGCCGGACCGAGTCGTATTCCTACGACGCGGCGGGGAACACGGCGACTCGGACGATCCAGGGTGACACGCAGAACCTGGAATGGGACGCCGAGGGTCGCGTCTCGAAGGTGACCGAGGGCGCGAAGGTCACGTCGTTCCTTTACGACGCGGGGGGTGAGCGGCTGATCAAGCGCGACCCGTCGGGGACGACCCTGTACCTGCCGGGGACCGAGGTTCAACTCAACCCCGCAGGCGACATCGTCAAGGGCACGCGGTACTACGCGCACCCGGCTGGGCCGACGCTGGTCAAGACGGTCGAGAACGGCCAGACCACCAGCTCGTACCTGATGGCCGATCAGAACGGCACCGCCAATATCGCGGTGGACGCGAACACCCAGGCGGTTACGCAACGTAAGTTCACCCCATTCGGTGATGTTCGCGGAGTCAAACCGTCCATCTGGCCCGGCAATCAGGGCTTCGTCGGCGGAACGAACGACGAGTCCACGGGCCTGGTGCATCTGGGCGCGCGTGAATACGACCCGGCGGTGGGGCGGTTCCTGTCCGTCGACCCGGTGGTTGACTACAGCGAGCCCAAGCAGATGAACGCGTACGCGTACGCGGCGAACTCCCCGGTGACCTTCAGCGACCCATCAGGCCTGGCGATCAGCATGCCGGTGGCGCCGATCCAGGACTACTCGGACGCCGAGTTGGCTTGGGCGCACTGGGCCAAGGGTCGCAGCCTGATCGACGTCGCGATGGAAGCCGCGATGTCGGCACTCAAGGACGCGTCCGGTTACAACGACATTCGTGCCTGCATCGGTGGTGACGGATGGGCATGCGCCAGTATCGCCGGAGACACCTTGGTGTCGTGGTTCACCGGCGGTGCAGGGAAGGCTAAACGCATCGCCAGGGCGCTGGATCGTGCTTGGGATGCATACCACGCGTGGGCCGGCAAGGTGCGAATCGCACTCGACATCATCGCCCGCGCCGAGCGCTACCAGCAGGCGCTCGCCAAGTACGCCGAGGACCTGGCGGCCTGGCAACGAGAACAGGAAGCAGCGGCAGCGGCAGCCAGAAAGCTGGAGGAGGAGGCAGCCGCAGCCAAGAAGGCCCAGGAAGAGGCAGCGGCGGCCCAGGCTAAACAGGCCGACGAGGCAGCCGCCTCGGCGGCCAAACAGGGTAAGGAATCCACAACCAAGGCAAAGAGTGCAGACGGCGACGGCAAAGCCTCGAAACCAAAGGAGACCAAGAAGGCAGCCGATAAACCCGCCGAGACGGACTCCTGCCCTGCGAATAGCTTCGTTCCGAGCACCCGGGTCTTGATGGCGGACGGCTCGGCGAAGCCGATAGAAGACATTCAACTTGGCGACGCAGTTCTGGCAGCCGACCCGGAGTCACAGCAGAATGGCTCGGAACCGGTCGCTGCACTGATCAAGGGCGAGGGTGTCAAGAACCTCGTTGAGATTACCGTCGATACGGATGGGAACGCCGGAACAGCAACGGAAAAGATCACCGCGACCGATGGCCATCCGTTCTGGCTGCCGGAAGTACAGGAGTGGACCCGCGCGGATCGAATTGTGCCCGGTGTTTGGCTCCGGACATCCGCTGGTACGTGGGTACAAGCAGTTTCGGTCAGGTCATGGACGGAAACACAGAGGGTCCTTAACCTCACGGTCTCCAACCTGCACACGTACTACGTGCTCGCAGGTGCCACTCCGGTCCTCGTTCATAATGCGATCTGTCGCACCGCGGACGAAGCCGCGCACCTCAGGGCGTCGGAGCAGGCAGCACGTTCCTCGAATCCTGGTAATTCGACGGATCCAGAAGGTGCAACGGGTGGAGTTCTCTGGATCAGGGGCCATGGAACGTTCGATCTGGTGTCGAGCAGCCCTTACCCTGGATACGTAGTGCCGCCCGGTGCCGTTCCTGGTTACGAAACGCATGTGGAAGCCCAGGCGGCTGCTTTGATGCGTAAATTCAGGGCAACGGAAGGACGGCTGATGATCAGTCATCCGAGGGGCGTTTGCCCGACGTGCGCAAGATCGCTGGACGATATGCTCCCGCAGAACGCGAACCTGGTAGTGAGATTTCAGAACAAGCGCAGATTCTTCCAGGGCGGCAAATTTGGTAGAGGGCCGGGATAGGGATTTGCTGCTCGCCGGCCGGTTCCCCTCTTTCCGGTCGGAAATTATGCTTGATCGAATGATCGAGTAGTCTTTCTCCACATGAAGTCGAGGCCCCCTGACAGCTCGCGGCCGTGAACCCCTGGAGTTCCAGGGGGCCTCGCATGTGGCATGATTCGTAGATGATTGATGAACTGCCCGATCCGCGCACGTTCCTTGCAGAGGTCGATTGGGCCCGCCTGAGGCACGGTGGCGGGATGGCTTCTTCCAATACACCAGTCAAACTGGGCGGTCTGGTCTCCGGCAATTCCGCTGAAGTAGCGGCTGGCCTTGATCATCTTTGGGATGACCTGTTCCATCAGGGGTCTGTCTACCCTGCAACGGCTCATGCCGCGGTGTACGTTGCCGCCATTCTGGGTGATGCTGAAATCCGAGAACTCCTCGTGCCGGCCCAGGGGGAAGAAAAGTTTCCTCTTCGAGGAAGACTGCTGAATTGGCTAGCCGAGTTGGCTTATGCAGTCAGTCGTGAGGCAGAGATGAAGATCCGCGCGAGATTCGACGATAGTATGCTGAATTTTGAGCCGATTTTCGGTGGTGTTTGGGCCGTTCGTCCCATTCTATTTCAAGGTGTCTCCCCTTATTTTTCCGACATGAATCCGGATGTCCGGGAATCGGCGCTCCTTGCCGCGGTTCATCTTCTGGATGCCCCGGAGCTCGTCTTGCATCGGAGCAAGCTGGCTCCCTTGGTGCGGACCGTATTGGCTGCCAGTACCGATCGAGGCCATCGGTCCGCAGCAATAGCAGGTCTTGAGGCTTGGGGTGAGGACGTTGATTCGCTGCGCAGCGCTGCGGAACTGTCAGAAGAGGATGGCGACTCATGGAATAGTTTTTGGAACGCAGACAGAGGGTCTCTTGATGAGCCGCCATTTTAGCGGTAGTACGGAAATGGCGGGCGTGGGGCGGCTGTGATCGAGAGGGCCAACACCTAGGCGCCAAGCAGATTCCGAACAGATGGAACAGATGTGCGCCTTGTCGACCACCCGGCGCCGTCGAGCACGCTCCACGGATCACGTGAGCATTTGGATACACTCCGTTAACCTTCGTCGTTTCGTTGGGTAACACGGGGCCGGGAGGCTTTGGGGCAACGAGTCGGTACTACGACGGTCTGGAGGGGCTTCGCGTGTTGCTGAGCCCGCATGAGCAGGAGCGGTTGATGGTTTCCTATGCGGCTGATCTTGCGCAGCGGCGTAGAGCCAGAGGGCTGCGGCTCAACTACCCCGAGGCGACTGCGGTGTTGGCGTCGTTTTTGCTCGAAGGGGCTCGGGACGGGCGGTCGGTGGCGGACCTTCAGGAGGCGGGGCGGCAGGTGCTCGGGCGGGACGATGTGATGGAGGGTGTCCCGGAGATGGTGGGTGAGGTGCAGGTCGAGGCCACCTTTCCGGATGGGACGAAGTTGGTCACCGTGCATCGGCCGATTCCGTGAAGGCGCATCACCGGTCACTGGTGGCAGTGGTGCCCGGGGAGATTTTGTTGGGTGCGGAGGAGATTCCGCTCAATCCCGGGCGGGCGGTGTCCACGTTGGTGGTGTTGAACACCGGGGATCGGCCCGTGCAGGTGGGGTCGCATCTGCATTTTCCGGCGGCCAACGATGCGTTGGAGTTCGATCGGGCGGCGGCCTGGGGGCATCGGCTGCACGTGCCGGCGGGGACGGCGGTGCGGTTCGAGCCGGGGGTGGCCCGCGAGGTGGAGTTGGTGCCGCTCGCCGGGGCGCGGGTGGTGCCGGGGCTGCGGACCGGTCGCGGAGGTGCGTTGGACGCCGTGGGGGGCGGGGTACCGAGCCGCCACACGTCGACGGGCGGATCCGACGCCGCGCCCGGAGGGGCAGCGGGGTCGGCTGCCGATGGCCGGGCTGCCGGCGGGGAGGTCGCGCGGTGACGTCGATCGATCGGCATCGGTACGCGTTGTTGTACGGGCCGACCACCGGGGATCGCATCAGGCTTGCCGACACCGAACTGCTGGTGGAGGTGACCGAGGATCTCACCCGGCCGCTCGGGGCCGCCGGGGACGAGGCGATCTTCGGGGGCGGCAAGGTGATTCGGGAGTCGATGGGGCAGTCGATGCGGACGCGCGCCGAAGGGACTCCCGACACGGTGATCACCGGGGCGGTGATCCTGGATCACTGGGGCGTCGTCAAGGCGGACATCGGCATCCGGGACGGGCGGATCTGCGGCATCGGCAAGGCCGGCAACCCGGACACCATGGACGGCGTGCATCCGGACCTGGTGATCGGCCCGTCGACCGAGATCATCGCGGGCAACGGACGCATCCTGACCGCCGGCGCCGTGGACTGCCACGTGCACCTGATCTCCCCGACCCAGTTCCCCGAGGCGCTGTCCGCCGGCGTGACCACGATGGTGGCCGGCGGTACCGGACCGGCCGAGGGCAGCAAGGCGACCACCGTGACGCCCGGTGCGTGGCATCTGGCCCGGATGTTGGAGGCGTTGGACGAGGTACCGATCAACTTCGTGCTCCTGGGCAAGGGCAACACCGTGTCCGAGGAGGCGATGTGGGAGCAGATCCGGGCCGGCGCCGGCGGGCTCAAGCTGCATGAGGACTGGGGCTCGACCCCGGCCGTGATCGACGCCGCGCTGCGCGTGGCGGACGCGGCCGGCATCCAGGTCGCGCTGCACAGCGACACGCTCAACGAAACCGGCTTCGTCGAGGGCACGTTGGCCGCGATCGGCGGGCGCACCATCCACGCCTACCACACCGAAGGGGCGGGCGGCGGACACGCGCCGGACATCATCACCGTGGCCGGCCTGCCCAACATCCTGCCCTCGTCCACCAATCCGACCCGGCCGCACACCGTCAACACAGTCGAGGAACATCTCGACATGCTGATGGTCTGCCACCACCTGAATCCGGCCGTCGCCGAGGACCTCGCCTTCGCCGAATCGCGGATCCGGCCCTCGACCATCGCCGCCGAGGACGTGCTGCACGACCTCGGCGCCATCTCGATGATCGGCTCGGACAGCCAGGCGATGGGCCGGGTCGGCGAAACGGTGCTGCGTACCTGGCAGACCGCGCACGTGAACAAGGTGCGGCGCGGTTCGTTGCCCGGCGACGGGGCCGCGGACAACCTGCGGGCCCGGCGATATGTGGCCAAGTACACGATCTGCCCGGCGGTCGCGCACGGGCTCGACGAGGAGGTGGGCTCGGTCGCCCTCGGCAAACTGGCCGATCTGGTGTTGTGGGAACCGAAGTTCTTCGGGGTCCGGCCACACCTGGTGATCAAGGGCGGCGCCATCGCGTGGGCCGCGATGGGCGATGCGAACGCGTCCATCCCGACGCCTCAACCGGTGCTGCCCAGACCGATGTTCGGCGCCGCGGCACGGACCGCCGCAGCCACGTCGGTGCACTTCGTGGCCCCGGCGGCGCTGGCGGACGGGCTCGCCGGGCGACTGAACATCGATCGCCGACTCGTGCCGACCGGCGATGTGCGCGGAAGGGGCAAGTCGGCCATGCCACTCAATGACGCCATGCCGCACATCGAGGTGGATCCCGAGACGTTCTCGGTGCGCGTCGACGGCGAGAAGGTGGTCGCCGCGCCGGCCGGAACCTTGCCGATGGCCCAACGTTATTTCCTGTTCTGATTGCGCCCGATCGCGTATTGACGGAGGGTCAGTGCAAGCTGACTCACCGTCAGGATGTAGAACTGTGACTGCGGTGACCGGCCAGGACCGACATCGACACGTTGCGACCAGTAAGAGGTGGTACTCATGGGTGCTGGACTTCTCCTCCTCGGGGACTCCCGGCTGCCGGCAGGCGGCTACGCGCACTCGGGCGGCCTGGAGAACGCCGTCCTGCGGGGCGAGGTGCACGACCTCGACACGCTCACCGAATTCCTGCTCGGCAAGCTCTATGGCACGGGTGCGGTCCAGGCGGCCTTCGCCGCCGTCGCCGCGCTGACCGCCGGTCCGTACACGATCCCCGAACTCGCCCCGTGGGCCGAGCTCGACGCCGAACTCGACGCGCGGACCGCCTCCGGGCCCGCCCGGGCCGCCTCCCGCGTGCAGGGCAGGTCGCTGCGCCGGGTGGTGAAGGCGGCCTGGCCCACCGAACCCTGGGCCGCGCTGGGCGTGTCCCCGCACCACGCGATCGTGCTCGGCGCCGCGGCCACCCGGGCCCGGCTCGACGAGCGCGAGGCGGCCGTACTCGCCGCCACCAACGCGGTCAACGCACCCGCCTCGGCCGCGGTCAAGCTGCTCTCCCTGGACCCGATCTCGGTCACCGTGGTGCTCGCCGAGATGGCCGGGCACTGCGACCAGGTCGCCGAGGAGGCCGCCGACGCGGCGCGCACCGTGTTCGCCGACGGCGACTGGGAGCGGTTGCCCGGTTGGTCCTCGGTCGGCCTCGACGTCTGCGCCGAACTGCACGCCCACGAGGAGGTCGTCCACTTTGCATCTTGATCACACCCCCGGCAACGGCGGTACGCACCCGCACACTTCGCCGGCGGCCGCCGTGCCCGGTTCGCGACCGTTGCGGATCGGCATCGGCGGGCCGGTGGGATCCGGCAAGACGGCGCTGGTCGCCGCGCTCTGCCGGGTCCTGGCCGACCGCTTCTCGCTCGCGGTGGTCACCAACGACATCTACACCACCGAGGACGCCGACTTCCTGCGCGCCGCAGGGGTGTTGGCGGCCGACCGGATCGCCGCCGTGCAGACCGGCTGTTGTCCGCACACCGCCGTGCGCGACGACATCAGCGGCAACCTGGACGCGGTCGAGGACCTGACGGCGATACACCCGGACCTGGACCTGGTGATCATCGAATCCGGCGGGGACAACCTCACCATGACCTTCAGCCGCGGCCTGGCCGACGTACAACTCTTCGTCATCGACGTCTCCGGCGGCGACAAGGTCCCACGCAAGGGCGGTCCCGGGGTGACCCGTTCCGACCTGCTGGTGATCAACAAGACCGACATCGCCCCGCAGATCGGCGCGGACCTGGCCGTGATGGACCGCGACGCGGCCCGGATGCGGCCGGGCACACCGGTGGCGTTCCTGTCGCTGCGCGAGACCCCGGGCGCGGACGTGGTCGGCGCGTGGGTGCTCGGCCAGATCGCCGCGTGGCAGGCCGGTACGGCGGTCCCGGTCGCGCTCCCGGCCCCCGCACCGGCCGCGACCCCGCCGCCGACCGTCGGATCGGCCCGCGGGTGAAGGCAACCGCCCTGGTCCGCGCGGAACTTCGGCGCGGCCGCACGGTGCCGACCGAGCTGCGCGGACAGGTGCCGCTGCTGCCGCGCGTGGTGTCCGTGCCGGGCGACATCGTCGAAGTGGTCTTCGTGGGTGGTGCGGCGGGCCCGATCGGCGGCGACGACCTGGCCGTGCGCGTCGAGGTGGGGCCCGGCGCGCGCCTGCGGGTGCGGACCGCCGCCGCGGCGGTGATCCTGATCGGCGACGGCACCCCGGCCCGGCAGCGGGTGGACCTGGTGATCGGCGCCGGCGGCCTGCTGGAGTGGCTGCCGGAGCCGGTCGTGGTGGCCGCGCGAGCCGCCTTCCATACTCGCGTGCGGGCCGAACTCGACTCGGACGCACGGCTTTTCGCCCAGGAGACGCTGGTCCTGGGCCGCGCCGACGAACCGTGCGGCGACGCGCTGTCCCGGTGGGACGTGGTCGTGGCCGGCCGTCCGGTGCTGCGTCAGCAGAGCGAGTACGGGCCCGCCGCGCACCCGGGCTGGCGTGGTCCGGCCGGCACCGCGGGCGGGACGGTGGTGGCCACCCGGCTGACCCTGCCCGCCCCGCCCGACCGGCCGCCGAGCGCCCCCGGGCGCGCGGTGTGCGACCTGGCCGGCGGCGGCCGACTGGTGACCGTGACGGCCCGCGACACGATCGGCGCGCGGCGAGTCCTGGCGGCGCCGCCGCTCGCGGCGGATCAGGTGTCCAGAGCGATGAGTTCGGAGCCGGCCGTGCCCAGCAACAGCACCCCGCCGGCGCCCGCCGGAGCGGCGGTGAGATAGGTCGGCAGCGGGTGCGTCCAGCGCCGTCGGCCCGATACCGCGTCGAAGGCGTGCAGTTCGTCGGTGCCGCCCGCGTAGGCGACGCCGTTCAGCACGGCCACCGGGCTGGGCACACCGGCACCGGTCCGCTGCCGCCACCGTTGCACGCCGCTGAGCGCGTCCAGCGCGTACAGCGTGCCGACGTCGGTGGTGTAGACGGCGTCCTGCGTCACCACCGGTACGGTCAGGTCCGGGGTGCCGCGAAAGCGCCAGGCGATCTCGCCGGTGGCGACCTTCAGCGCGACCAGCGTGAGGCCGGTCACCACGTACACCCGATCACGGATCACCCGCGGCGGCCGAGTGATCGGGCCTTCCAGCGTGATCGACCAGATCGGCTCGGTTCGCTCGGGCGCGATCGCGCTCACCGTGCCGTCGGCGTAGGTCAGGTAGACCCGGTCGTCGCCGGTGCCGAGCACACCCGGCATCACCCCGCCGTGTTCGCCCGGCCGGGTCCACTGCCAGCGGTGTGCACCCTGCGCCATGTCGACGCCGAGCACCCGGTTGTCCCGGGTGCCGACGACCAGGGAGGAGCCCAGCATCACCGGCGCGCCGAGAATCTGATCGCCGGCGTACTGCTGCCAGGTGCGTTCGCCGCTCGCCGGGTCGAGTGCGGCGAGTTGCCCGGCCACGCAGGCCAGGAACACGGCGGTCCCGGAGACCACCGGCTCGGCCCACACCATCGATTCGGTGCGCGCGGTCCACAACGCCACGCCGGTCTCGGTACCCAGTGCCATGACCACGTTCTCCGTGGTCGTGCAGTACGCGACGTTGTCGAAGACCTGAAGCGTGGTCACCCGACCCTCCACCGCCCGTCGCCACCGCGTCCGGGGCTGCGTCCGGTCGCCGTCGGCGAACCGGGCGAAGGCGACGCCGGCCGAGGTCACCGTCGCCGCGGTGAGCGCGAACCCGCCCGCGATCAGCAGCCGGCGGCGGGTCAGCCCGCGCCCGGTCGGCGGATCCTCGGCGCGGGCCGCCTGGGGCACGTCGGCGGTCTCCTCGACGGGGGCGGCCGGCGGCACCAGCGACATCGGCCTGGGGGTCAACACCCGATCGACGTCCACCGCGGTCGGGCGCTGCCCGGGATCGGGGTCCAGGCAACGCCGGAGCAGCGGGCTCAGCTCGGCGGAGGCGGTACCGCCGCCGGCGAGGGTGATCAGCGTGCCGAACGCGTACACGTCCTCCGAGGGGTCGCCGCCGTCGTCCGCGTCGGTCCGGCCGGCGAAACCGGTCACCCGCGGCCCGTACGGGGTGATCAGCACCTGGTCCGGACCCAGTCGGCCGTGTACGAGCCCGATCGCGTGCACCCGGGCCAGGGCGTCGGCGATCCCCGCCGCGACCTCGCGCAGCGGCCCCTCGGCAAGCGGGCCGTCGTGGTCGAGCACCTCACCGAGCGTCCGCACTGCGGGCATCGCCCACGCCCCTCCGGGACCTGTCGACGTGCTTGCTGGAGAGCAGAGTAGGACCTGGGCGGCGGCACGGGTAGAGCCCGGAAATACGATCCGGAAACGGTTCTTCGGCGCGCCGCGGGAGGGGCGCGTGCGGCCGCCGCTTCCGGATCCGGGCACGGACGCTCCCGGATCCGGACAAAGAAAAGGAGGCGCCCGGCCAAAGGCGCCTCCTTCGCGAACCGCACAGCGTTTCGCGAGCAGGACGATCATAACCCTTCGCCGGCCGAGGCCCGGCCGGCGCCGGCCGCGTGCGTCGGCCACTCAGTATCGGGCCGCGGCGAGCGCGTCGTCCCACACCCGATGCCAGTGCGCGACCGCCGACTCGCCCATGCCCGCGACCATGTTCGGCAGACCCGCGTCGAAGCCGCGTTGGCAGGACTCGGCGCCGGGGAAGTCCTCGGTCACCAGCACCCGCTTGTTGGTCTCGTGGTTCGCCCGGGCCATGGTGATGCTGCTCTCGCTCAGCGGCTCCCAGGTGCCCTCGGTCATGTGCACGACCGAGCGGTTCGGCCGGTCGCCCGGATAGATCCGCAACATCGTGGTGCTCAACGGGCTCTCGATCAGCACGGTGGACGGCAGCACGGTCTGCACGTTGACCATCGGCAGCCGTGCGGGCCAGGACTCCTCGGGCACGTCGGCGAGTTGCTCGAATCCCACGATCGGGACGGCGAACCGGGTGTGCGGGCCCCACGTGTCGACGATGCCGTGGTTGAGCACGATGCCGTTGATCGTCGCGGTGTGCAGGAACGGCACGTGATACGCCTCGACGTTGATGTCGACCGAGAGCTTCCAGTTGCAGGCCAGGTCGAAGCGTTCGCTGACCACCGCGCGGGTGCGGTCGTAGGGGAAACCCGCGTAGGCGTCCTCCAGTTCGTCCAGTGCGCCGGCGACCTCGACGTCCGGGCGCAGGCCCACCACGACCAGGCCCGCGGACAACGCGACCGGCAGCGGACGCAGGCCGAACTTCGCCGGGTCGATGCCCGGGAACTGCGGACGCGAGGGCAGCCCCGTCAGCTCGCCGTCGTTGCCGAAGGTCCAGCCGTGATAACCGCAGCGAAAGCGTTGCGCGCTGCCGCAGCCGGTGCCGGTCAAGCCCTCGGTCTCCGGGACGTCCCGGCTCACCCGCATGCCCCGGTGGGTGCAGGCGTCCAGGAACGCGTGCAGCTCACCGTCCCGGTCCCGGGTCACCAGAACCGGTACGCCGTCCACGTCGCGCGCGATGAAGTCGCCCGGCTCGGCCACCTCGCCGGCCCACCCGATCACCTGCGGGGTGCGGCGGAACAGCACCTCGCGCTCACGGTCGTGCCGGCCGGGGTCGGTGAAGCACGAGCCGTTCAGGACGGCGGGCGCCGCGCCCAGGTCGAGCGTGCGGTTGGTGATGTGCTCGATGATGCGTCGCCCGGTGGCGACCACGTCCTGGTGCTTCAAAGGAGTGACTCCGATGTCTGGGAGATGTCCGGGATGGGGAGATTCAGTACTCCGACCACGTCTCTGTTACACCGTTACATTGTTGGCCGGGGTCGATACCCCGTCAATGACCCCCGGGGCGATGTGGTCTCATCAGTGGGCAATCGCACGTGGAGGTCAGCACCATGCCCGGCCGGGTCGAGAACGTTGGTTATGACATCGCGGGCATGACCCTGTCGGGTCTGCTCGCCCGCCCGAAACCCGGCGTACGGCCGCGCGGACTGCTGTTCGCGCTGCACGGCGGCGGCTCGCGCGCGGACTACTGGCACCGCCCCGGCGCGGCCGAGGACTCGCTGCTCGTGCCGGCCGCGGCGCTCGGCTGGACGGTCCTGGCGATCGACCGACCCGGCTACGGCGCGTCCGTGGGCCTGGCCCGGGAGCGGCAGGGGCTGGACGCGCAGGTGGACGTGTTGTTCGCCCTGCTCGACGAACTCGGCGCGACCGAGGTCGGTGCCGAGCCGGACGGGTCGGGCCCGGCGCCGGTGTTCCTCGCCGCGCACTCGATGGGCGCGCTCGTGGCGCTGCGGATGGCGGCCGACAAGCGCGGCCGGGACCTGCTCGGGGTCGCCGTCGGCGGCGCGCCGCTGCGCTACACCCCCGAGCGGCTGGCCGAGTTCGCCGCCGTCCCCACCGAGGGCGCGTTCGTGCCGTCGATGGGCGGTGGCACGCCGGACACCTTCTTCGGGCCGCCCGGGTCCTACGATCCGGCGCTGCTCACCCGGGCCGGGCGGGTGGCGGCACCGGTGCCGATGGCCGAGTTCCTCGACGTGCGGGAGAGTCCGTACACGCTGCCCGGCGTGCTGGCGCGGGTGTCGGCGCCGGTGCACTGGACCGTGGCCGAGTTCGAGCGATCCCAGGTAGCCGGCCCCGAAGTGCCCGCCGAGGCACGTGAGTTGCTCGTCGGCGCGCGGTGGGTGGAGACGCACACCCAACGCGGCGTCGGGCACAACATCAGCCTGCACCACGCGGCGCGCGCCTACCACCTGCGCGTGCTGGCCTTCGCCGAGGAATGCCTGCTCGCCCGAGCCGCCGACGCCGACACCGCTCCGGAGGCGATCGGCCCGTCCGACGGCTGACCGCCGGTGGTCGCGGGCCGCAGCGGTCCCGGCCCGCCCGGCGGTCGGCCGTGCGGTCCTCGATCACACCGAGTCGGCCACCCGGCGTCGCTCGCACGACGCCGGTCGCGCGAAGTCGACTCCGGGGGATCGATCGCAGGAGGTCGGGCGCACGATGTCCGGCAGGGTGAACCACACCACCTTGCCCGGCGGCAGGCGGTCGGCGCCCCACGCGTGCGCCAGGCCGTCGATCATCCGCAGGCCCCGACCCGACTCCTCGTCCCACGTGCCGATCCGGGCGACCGGCAGGCGCGGTGACGAGTCGCGCACCTCCACCCGCAACAGGTCGCCGTCGTGCAGCAGGGTCAGGGCGTGCCAGGCCCCGGGCCCGACGTGGACGAGGACGTTGGTCAGCAATTCGGTCAGCAGCACCTCCGCGACGTCGACCAACTCGGCCAGGCCCCAGTCGTGCAGGACCTTGCCGGTGGCCCGGCGGACTCGCCCGACCCCCACGGTCGAGGCGGCGAGCTGAACGCAATAGTGACGGACGTCCTCCGCCATCACCGGCATGTCGACCTCCGGACGTGCGGGCAGGGGGTCGCGCGATCCGAGGCAGGCACTCAGAGCGACCCGTGAACAACAGTAAGTCATGGCCGACATGGAGCGTGCCCGGCTGTGAACGAGTGTGCAACTCCCAATCTTGGATCGACGGGAAGTTTCCGGTAGTCACCACACTTCCACCCGCAGTAGGGCACACTGTCCCCCGATCGGACGCGCCGACGTTCCGGTTCGGTGCGTGAACAGCGTGTAAGTGGAGGTGCGGCGTGGCCATGGCGCCCAATCCGACCGTCCGGCAGCGCAGGCTCGGGACCGAGCTGCGCCGGTTGCGCGAAGCGCGCGGCCTGAGTCTCGAAGATGTCGCCGTACGCCTGGAGTGCTCGGATTCCAAGGTCAGTCGGATCGAATTGGGCCGCAGCGGTGTGCGACCGGTGGACCTGCGGATTCTGCTGGATCTGTACCGGGTCGAGGACGAACAGGAGCGCGATTCGCTGCTCACCCTGGCCCGGGAGGCCAAGAAGCGCGGCTGGTGGCACAGTTACTCGTCGATCCTGCCCAGCTCCTACGCCGAACTGCTCAGCCTGGAGGCCGAGTCCTCGGGCATGCGCGGATTCGAACTCTCGCTCATCCCGGGCCTGTTGCAGACCCCGGACTACGTCCGGGCGGTGATCGCCGCGGTTCGCGAGGACATGTCCGCCGAGCAGGTGGACATGCTGGTCCGGGTCCGCCAGGAGCGGCAGGCGGTGCTCGATCGGGTCGGCCCGCACGGCGAGGCCACGTTCCGGCTCACCGTGGTCATCTCGGAGTCCGTGCTGCGCACCGTGGTGGGCGGCCGGGAGACGATGCGGGCCCAGTTGGAGCACCTGATGGCCGCCGCGGTCCGGCCACACGTGCGGCTACAGATCCTCCCGTTCTCGGCGGGCGCACACCCCGCGATCGAGGGTTCATTCGCGATCATCGGATTCCCCGCGCTTTCCGATCTGGATGTGGTCGTACTCGACACGCATACGAGTAGCCTCTATCTGGAGGAGCCCGAACACGTCAGTGTCTATGAGCGTTTGTTTGAGGACATCCGCGCTTCGGCACTGTCGTACGGTGAATCCTTGTCCATGATCGAGCTCGCAGCAAAGGAATTGTCTTGAGCAACACAAACCCGGGTTCACATTTCCGGTTCGATTCCCCGAGTATCACCGAAGATTCCCACGACGACCTCAAAGCCGCAGGTCACAGCGCTTTCGCCGGTCACGCTTGGCGGCGGAGCACATACAGCGGCGCCACCAGCAATTGCGTCGAGACGGCCCCCGTCGCGAGTGCCGTCCTGGTGCGCGACTCGAAAGTTGCCGCAGGTCCGGTGCTCCATCTGGAAGCCGGCGCGTGGCAGACGTTTATCGGTGGGATCGACTCCTGAGTCGAGTCCGTTCCGATACCGAACGGTTGATTGTTCGCGCTCCTCACTCCCACGAGTGGGAATTAATCCCACGAAAGAGTGAATTCTCCCGATGATCGTCCCGGGTTCCCGTGCCCCGGGGCGCTCCCAAAGCGCAACTCTCCGTCGCCGACCCCCTACTTCACTCCGTGCGCTGCTGCGGTTCGCTCCGGCAGCGCATCGGGGTGGAAGAGTGGTGGGGTGCAGATTTCGGTGCTTGGCCCGCTCCAGGTGTGGGACGACGATGGTCGATCCGTGACGATCGGCGGCGCGCGACTGCGTGCGCTGCTGATCCGACTCGCCCTGGACCCCGGCAGGCCGGTCTCCGCGGACCGGTTGATCGCGGCCGTATGGGGCGACGAGCCGCCTGCGGGGGCGGGCAACGCGTTGCAGTCGTTGATCTCCCGGCTGCGCCGGCAGTTGCCCGTCGAACTCGACTCGGGGCCGGCCGGCTACCTGCTCCGCGTCCGGCCCGAGGACGTGGACGCGCACCTGTTCGGCACGCTCGCGGTCCGCGGTCGCCGCCGGCTCGGCGAGGGCGACCCGGCGGGCGCCGCCGAGACCCTGGGCCGCGCGCTCGCGTTGTGGCGGGGGCCGGCGCTGGCCGACGCCGCCGACGCCTCGTTCGCGATCGGATCCGCCGCCCGGCTGGCCGAGCAGCGGCTCGGCGCGATCGAGGACCGGGCCCAGGCGCAGCTCGCGCTCGGCCGCAGCCGGGGCCTGGCCGCCGAGCTGGAACAGCTCACCCGGGAGCATCCGCTGCGCGAGCGGCTGTACGGACTGCTGATCCGCACGCTGCACGAAGAGGGCCGCCGAGCCGATGCGCTGACGCTGTATCAGGGCCTGCGCGAGCGGCTCGCGGACGAATTGGGCATCGACCCCTCGCCGGACCTGGAGGCGGCCTACCTGGCGGTGTTGCGCGGCGGCGACTCGCGCCCGGCGACCCCGGCCGAGCCGTCCGTCGACCGGGCCTCGGGCGGGGCCCGACCGACGCCGGGCAATCTGCCCGCGCGGCTGACCACCTTCGTCGGGCGCGAGGACGAGGTGGTCCGGGTGGATCGGCTGCTCGGCGAGTCGCGCCTGGTCACCGTGGTGGGCCCGGGCGGCGCGGGCAAGACCCGGCTGAGCACCGAGGCCGGTGCCCGGATAGCGGCCGCCGGCGAGGGGGTGGACGGCGGCGTCTGGTTCGTCGAACTCGCTCCCGTGCTGGACCCGTTGGACCTTCCGCAGGCGGTGCTGACGGCGCTCGGGCGGCGTGAGGTGGGCCTGCTCGACACGTACGTGCCCGGGTCCGGCCGCGACATCGTCGAGCGGATCGTCGAAGTGCTCGCCGGCCGACCCAGCGTGCTGATCCTGGACAACTGCGAGCACCTGATCGCCGCCGCGGCGGCCTTCGCCGGCCGGCTGCTCGCCCGCACGCCGACCCTGCGCATCCTGGCCACGAGCCGCGAACCGCTGGGCATCGACGGCGAGATGTTGTGCCCGCTGGGCCCGCTCGCGCTGCCGCCGGTGGGCATCGACGCGGCCCAGGGCATGCGCTACGCGTCGGTGCGGCTGTTCGCCGATCGGGCCCGCGCGGTCCGCCCGGGCCTGGCGATCGACGCCGACGTCATCGGCGCGGTCGCCGAGATCTGCCGGCGCCTGGACGGACAACCACTCGCCATCGAACTCGCCGCGGCCCGCACCCGCTCGCTCACCCCCACCCAGATCGCCGTCCGGCTCGACGATCGCTTCCGACTGCTGACCGGCGGGAGCCGGACCGCGCTGCCTCGGCACCAGACGCTGCGCGCGGTCGTGGAATGGAGCTGGGACCTGCTGGAGAAGCGCGAACGCGTCGCCCTGCGCCGACTGTCGGTGTTCGCCGGCGGCACCACCCTCGAAGCCGCCGAGGCGGTGCTGCCCGGCACCGATTTCGCCGCGGCCGACGTGCTGGATCTGCTCGCCGGGCTGGTGGACAAGTCGCTGGTGGAGGTGATCGGCACCACCGAGACCCGCTACCGGCTGCTGGAGACCATCCAGGCGTACGCGGGTGAGCGACTGGTGGACGCGGGCGAGGCGGAGGAGACCGGGACCCGTCACGCCCGGTGGTTCACCCGCTTCGCCGAGGAGGCCGACGCGCGGCTGCGCGGGCCCGAGCAGATCGAGACGATCAACCGGCTCGCCGCCGAACACGACAACCTCGCGGTGGTGCTGCGCTACGCGGTCGACCACGCGGACGCGGACCTGGCGATCCGGCTGGTCGAGGCGCTGTCCTGGTTCTGGGCGATGCGCGGCAACCACGGCGAGGCGCACGCGTGGGGCCGCGAGGCGCTCGCGGTGCCCGGACCCGCGCCGCAGGACAAGCTCGCCGGCGCGCTCGCCTTCCACGCGCTGCACGCCTTCTCGTCCGGCGAACGATGGGACGCGATCCGCGCCTACGCCCGGGCCCGGCTGATCATCCGGCGACTGGGCGCGGACGCGCCGGCGCCGCTGCCGGTGTTCATCGAGATGCTCGCCGCGGTGGTGCGCGGGGACAACCCGGCACTGCACGAGGCGCTGATCGCGGCGGACGGGATCGCCGACGGGTGGATCCAGGCGATGGCCCGGCTGATGCGTGGGCATTTCGCGGTCAACCTCGGCCACCCGGAGGAGGCGGTCCACTTCCTCACCGACGCCCGCGACCGGTTCGCCTCCATGGGCGACCGCTGGGGGCGCGCCTCCGCGATCTCGGGTCTGGCCGAACTGCTGATGTACACGGCCGACTTCGAGGGTGCGTTGGTCGCGGTGGACGAGGCGCTGGGGCTGCTGCACGAGCTCCGGGCCGAGGACGAGATTCCCCAACTCATGCTCCGCCGGGGCATGATCCACGCGCGGGCCGGCAACGTCGACCTCGCGCGCGAGGTGATGACCGATCTCGCCGCGCGCGGCGATACCCGGGCGACCCCGATGGCACACCTGTTCGCCGACCTCGGACTGGGCGAACTGGCCCGCTACCTGGGTGACTTCGAGGAGGCCGAGCGGCGCTACGAGAGCGCCTTGGCGATTCTGCCGAACGCCAGCCTGCTGCCACCGCAACTGACCGGCAGCCTGCACATCGGTCGGGCGCACGTGGCCTGCGGACGCGGCGACCTGGTGACGGCACGCGCTCATTTCGAGGCCGCCGTCCCCTACGCGTTGGACGGCAAGGACATGCCGGTGCTCGGCATGTGCATCGAGGGCTTTGCCACGCTGGCCCTGGAGACCGGCGATCTCGAACGCGCGGCACTCCTGCTCGGCGCGGCGCAGGTGGTCCGCGGCCATCCCGACCTGAGCGACATCGACGCGGACCGGGTGGCGGCCCGGTTGGGGGAGCGGATGGGAGCCGAGGAGTTCGCCCGGGCAAAGGCGATCGGGGCGGCGCTGGAGATGTCCGCGGCGATCGAGCTGATCCAGCCGCAACCGCCGGTGGCCCCGACCCCCTGAGGGTGTCGGGGCACTCCCGGCGGCCGGGTGGCGCATCGGGCGAATCCCCGGGTCAGACCCGGCGGTTGTACTGGCGCACCGTCAGCGGGATGAACACCACCATCAGGGCGAACGCCCAGATCACCACGACGAGCGCGTGGTGGGCCACCGGCCCGCCGGTGAGCAGCCCGCGCGAGGCGTTGGTCACCTCGGTGACCGGGTTGATCTTGACCCACGCCTGCAGCCAGCCGGGCATCGTCGAGGTCTTGGCGAACAGGTTCGAGCCGAAGGTCAGCGGAAACATCATCAGGAACGAGACGCCCTGCACGCTGCGCGGCTGCTTCATGGTCACCCCGAGCAGCGCCACGACCCAGCACATGGCGAACGCGAACAGCAGGACCAGGCCGACCGCCGCGAGCACCGCGAACACGTTGGTGTGGAACCGGAAGCCGATGATCGTGCCGAACACGAAGACCGACGTGACGGCCACCAGGAAGCGCAACACGTCGCCGAGCACGGTGCCCGCCAGCGGCGCGATGCGTGATATCGGCAGGCTGCGGAAGCGGTCGAACACCCCCGTGGACATGTCGGTACACAGCCCGACACCGGTGCCGACCGATGCGAACACCACGGTCTGCACCAGGATGCCGGGCAGCACGAACTGCAGGTAGTCGTGCGTGCTGCCCTCGATCGCGCCGCCGAACAGGTAGACGAACATCACGGTGAACAGGATCGGCTGAAGGGTCAGGTCGATCAGCTGTTCGCTCTGCTTCTTCAATTTCACCAGGCTGCGCCAGGTGAGGGTGAGCGTGTGCCGCACCACCGCACCCGGACCGTTGCGGTGCGGCACGTGGGCCCTGCGGTCGGGCTTGTGGGTGGTGGGGGTGTCCTCGGCGGGACGGACGGTGGTGGTGGTCATCGGGAGGCTCCTAGGACGAGGGCCAGGTGGGAGATGGTCAGCAGGACGACGGCGAGCAGCGGCAACACCCGGGTGCCGTACAGATCCGGGAGGCCGGACAGGTCCGGGAGTTCGTTCACGCCGCCTTCCCCCGGTCGGCCGACGCGTCGTCGGACTCGGACGAGTCCTGGCTGCGGTGCCCGGTGACGGTCATGAACACCTCGTCCAGGCTGGGCAGTCGCAGGGCGAACTCGGTGGCCCGGATGCCCGCCTCGTCGAGCCGGCGGACCACCACCGGCAGCAGGTCCTGATCGGTGACCGCGACGGTGACCTGACCGCGCTCGCCCTCCACGACCGGCTCCCGGTCGGTGAGCTCGCGCAACAGCGCGACCACGTCGGCCATTCGGGCCGGGTCGGCCGGGCGGATCTCCAGGCTCTGACCGCCGACCTGGGCCTTGAGTTGGTCCGAGGTGCCGCTGGCGATCACCCGGCCGTGGTCGATCACCACGATGTCACTGGCCAGTTGGTCCGCCTCGTCCAGATACTGCGTGGTCAGCAACACGGTCACCCCCTCGTCGCGGACCAGTTCGCGCAACATCTGCCACACGTCGCCCCGACTGCGCGGGTCGAGTCCGGTGGTCGGCTCGTCCAGGTAGAGGAACGCGGGACGCCCGACCAGCGAGGCGGCCAGGTCGAGTCGGCGGCGCATACCGCCCGAATAGGTGCCCGGGGTCCGGCCGCCGGCCTCGGTCAGATCGAAGCGGGCGAGCAACTCGGCGGCCCGCGCCTTGGCCTCGCGGCGGGACAGGTCCAGCAGGCGGCCGAGCAGGAGCAGGTTCTCGAAACCCGTCATCTCCTCGTCCACCGACGCGTACTGCCCGGTCAACCCGATCAGCCCGCGCACCTCGTGGGCCTGACGCACGGTGTCGAACCCGCCCACCCGGGCGATGCCCGCGTCCGGCGTGATCAAGGTGGCCAGCGCGCGGACCATGGTGGTCTTGCCCGCGCCGTTGGGGCCCAGCAGGCCCAGCACGGTGCCGGTCTCGGCCCGTAGGTCGACCCCGGCCAACGCGGTGGTGCCGCCGTACCGCTTGACCAGGCCCTCGGTCTCGATCGCGTAAGTCATCGGGTTGCTCCCCGTGGGTGTTCGTGGTCGGTGTGCGACGGGTGTTCGCCGTCCGTTGCCATCAGCTTCGATCCGCCCGCTGATATCGCGCGCACACCCGGCCGGCACCGCCGGCACCGAACTGACACGGTGTCGCGATCGACCCGGATCCAAGCACCGGTAATGTCCTGGCCCTGAGGGTCCTTGCGGGAGAACGAGGGAAGACCATCGGGAGCCACCACACGCTCGCGATAACTTCGGAGTGGGGCCGTTCACCGGATACGTCGACGGCCGGCGGACGTGGGGTCGGGCGACCGACATGGGGCACACGCGACAGTGGGGGAGGCAGAGCGTTGGCGGCAGCCGTTCCGATTTCGCAGGCACCGGGCTCGGGAGTACCCGCACGGGGCACCGGCCGTTCGAATGGGCTGTTCCGACCCCGGAACATATCCGTGCGCCGACTCGTCCGGGTCGGCGGCACCACCCCCGGTCTGATGCTCACCACCGGCGTCGCGCTGGTGCTGATCAGCCTGCTGGCCGGACTGTTCGCGGTACTCGCGGTGGGACAGCGCGCGGACTCGGCCAAGGCGGTGGCCACCGGCAGCGAACCGCTCGGGGTCAAGACCCAGGAGATCTACCGGGCCCTGGCCGACGCCGACGCGACGGCCGCGGCCGGGCTGCTCGAAGGCGGCGTCGAGTCGGCGGACGTGCGGCAGCGCTACCAGCAGGCGATCGAGACCGCGTCGAGCACGCTGATCCAGGCGACCGCGGCGGGTGCCTCCGGCAAGGTGGCCGAACAACTTTCCGTGATCGGCGTGCAACTGCCCGAGTACGCCCGCCTGGTCGAGCGCGCCCGGGCCGAGACCCGGCAGGGCAACACGGTCGGCGCCGCCTACCTGCGCTCCGCGTCCAAGAACGTGATGCGCGCCAAGATCCTGCCCGCCGCCACCGCACTGCACGAGATGGCCGAGAAGCGCCTGACCGGCGACCACCGCGATGCCACCTCGACCCCGTGGGTGCCGCTGATCCTGCTCCTGGTCAGCCTGGTCTCCTTCGGCGGCGCGCTGTGGTTCTTCGCCCGGCGCACACACCGCCGGGTCAACATCGGCCTGGCGATCGCCGGCCTGGCCACCCTGGTGTCCATCGGCTGGTTGTGGGTGGGCACCGACTCCTCGCGCACCGACCTCGACCGCAGCCGCAGCGACGGTTGGGGGCCGGTCGAGACGCTCGCCCAGGCCCGTTTCCTGACTCTGCAGGCACACGGCGACGAGAGCCTGACGCTGGTCATGCGCGGCAGCGACAACGGGCAGTACGAGAACGACTTCAAGGACGTGTGGGGCAAGCTGGTCGGTGTCCCGGCCGGCAACGGCAAGCCGGCGGTGGTGGGCATGCTGACCCGCGCCGAGCGGGTCACCTCCTCGGACCCGACCACGCTGGCCAAGGTCAAGGCCGCCCAGGCCGCCGCCGCGGACTGGGACAAGGCGCACACGGAGGTCGCCGACCTCTACCGCAATGGCGAGTTCGAGCAGGCCGTCGCCCGGGTGACCAAGGCCGACGGCGCCTCCCGGGTGGCCTTCGACCGGATCGACGAGGCATTGCGCGCCGCGGTCGCCGAGGACCAGAAGGACTTCGAGGACTCGGTGCGTTCGGGCCGACAGGCGCTGGACCACCTCGACATCGGCCTGGGCGTCCTGGCGCTGCTCGCCGCCGCCGCGACCGTGGACGGTGTCCGTCGTGAGGTCGGGAGGTACAACCGGCCATGAGCATCCGCATCGTGTTGCCCACCGTGGTGTGCGCCCTCGCGCTGACCGTGGCCGGCTGCGGTGCCGGGGTCGGCGAGCGCGACACACCGGAGCCGGCCACCATCGCCGCCGCACCGCGGGCGACCCCCGGACCCGATCCGTCCTGCCCCGACGTCACCGCGAGCCTGCGCCCGAACGGCGCCCTGCCCACGCCGACCGCGTTGCCCGCAGGCAGCACCATGGACACGCTGCGTCGGCGCGGCTTCCTGATCGCCGGCATCGACCAGAGCAGCTTCCCGTTCGGCTTCGTGGACCCGCAGAGCAACCTGCTCCGCGGCTTCGACATCGACCTGCTGCGCGAAGTGGCGAAGGCGATCTTCGGCGACGCCGGCCCCAACCGGATCCAGTTCCGGGTGGTGCGCAACGAGGACCGCGCGATCGCGGTCGCGCGCGGCGACGTGGACATCGTCGCGGAGACCATGACGATCAACTGTCAGCGCCGGCAGAGCGTGGAGTTCTCCTCGGTCTACTTCACGGCCGGCCAGCGGTTGTTGGTGCAAAAGGACGGCGTCGCCGACCGCGCCGACTACAGCGGGGGCCTGGCGGCGCTGCCGCGCGACATGCGGGTGTGCTCGGTGCCCGGTTCCACCTCGATCGGCATGCTGCGCGAGCAGGCGCCGCAGGCGAAGGTGGTCGAGAGCGACACCTGGGCGGGCTGCCTGGTGCTGCTGCAACAGGGCCAGGCGGACGCGATCACCACCGACGACACGATCCTGGCCGGCCTCCAGGCGCAGGACCACATCTTCACCGTCGTGGTCGGCCGCAACCTCACGCTGGAGCCGTACGGCATGGCGATCGCCAAGGACCGTACCGACTTCGTCCGGTTCGTCAACGCGGTGCTGGAGCGGCTGCGCCAAAACGGCCGGTGGAAGGAGCTGTACAAGCAGTACCTGGGCACCTCCTTGTCCGCCGAGGTGCCCGAACCGCCCGCGGCCGAATATCGGGACAGCGCGTGAACCGAGCCCCTCGCGTGCTCGGCCGCGACGAGATCGACGAACTGACGGCCCGTCACGAAGCCGAGTACGACGGCATCACCGCCGGTTTGATGGAGTTGGAGAACCACCCGGGCCGGCAACTCCTGGAGGGCGGCACGCTGACCGGCCGCACCGCCGAGCAGTGGGAGAGCGGCCGGCGGGCGATCGCCCTGCTGTGGGGACACCGCGAGGCGTACGGCGCGGTGCTGGACCGGGTGCGCGCGCTGCGCGGGCGGCGGGGCAAGCCGCAACGACCCGAGTTGGAGGAACTCTCCTTCCTGCTGCTCGGATCGGCCGCCGAACTCGCCGCACGCGACGTGCCGATCGGCCAACGCGCGCTGACCGATCCGGCGCTGCACGTGCGCCGGATGAGCCTGACCGACCTGGTCGCCGACATGGCGCCGGCGTGGAGCGAGGTGACCGCGGTCGTCGAGGCCGCCGACGCGGTGTGGACCCGCCTGGTGCCCACGCTGGACCGGGTGGACGCGGGCATCGGCGCCGCCGAGGCCCGGATCGCCGAACTCGGCGGCCCGGACGCGGTGCCCGAGCAGACCGCCGCGCTGGACCGGATCCGTCGCCGGCTGGAAACGGCGCGCACCCTGGTGGCGGGCGATCCGCTGGCGCTCACGAGCGGGGACGAGCGGCGGATCGGCACCGTGGACGTGCCCGCCATCGAGACGGAGCTGAACCAGGTCACCGAAGCGGTGCGGCACCTGCTGATCGTGCGCGGCCGCTTCGACGAGCGCATCGGCCGACTCGGGGCGGCGCTGGAGGAGTTGGCCTATCAGGAGGGCGACACCATTCGCCGGCGGGCGCACGTCCTGAGTCGGATCAGTGACAAGCGGGTGCCCGAGGTGCCGCTTCGGGCGGCCACCCTGCGGGAGCGACTGGGCGCGGTCACCGTGCTCGGCGGCGAGGGCGACTGGGTGCGCGTCTCGCGCGAGCTGAGCACGCTGGAAAACGACGCCGAGGGCGCCCGGGAGCGACTGACGGCCACTCGGGAGCACATCGAGGCCCCGCTGGCCCGACGCGACGAACTGCGCGGCCTGGTGCAGTCCTACCGGGCGATGGCCGCGCGCGGCGGACACGGCGAGGAAGCCGTGCTGGAGTCGCTGTACAACCACGCCAAGGAGTTGTTGTGGCGAGCACCGTGTGAACTCGAGGTGGCGGTACGGGTGGTGACCTCCTATCAGGAGGCGGTGATCGCCGCGCACCGCAAGGATCGTCCGGACGACAAGGGGGAACAGAGATGATCAAGTGCAATCGTCCGCCTTGCCAGGGCGAGATCGACGACGGGTTCTGCACCGATTGCGGCCAGGAGCCGCTCGCCGCCGGCGCACCGGTGCCGGCCGCACCCGAGCCGCAGCGCAGCGGCCGATCCGGCGTGTCCGGGACCGCGGGCTCCGCGGGCGCCTCGTCCGCGCGCAGCGCTTCCGGGCGCAGCTCGCGCCGCTCGGGCCGGACCGGCGGCACCAGCCGGCGACTCGGCGGCGGTCTGGTCGAGATGCCGAACGTGCCCCGGCGCAATCCGGAGACGGCGCTCGCCCGCAACCCGGTGATCCCCGAGGAGAAGCGCTTCTGCCGCAAGTGCGACCAGCCGGTCGGCCGCGGTCGCGGCGGCCGACCCGGCGTCGCGAACGGGTTCTGCCCGCGCGACCGTACGCCGTTCTCGTTCGCACCCAAGCTTCAGCGCGACGACATGGTCGGCCAGTACCGGATCATCGGCTGCCTCGCCCGCGGCGGCTTCGGCTGGGTCTACCTCGCCCAGGACACCGCCGCGCACAACATGTGGGTCGTGCTCAAGGGCCTGCTCGGCAGCGACGACGCCGACTCGCGCGCGGCGGCTCTGGCCGAGCAGCGCATCCTCACCCAGATCCAGCACGCCAACATCGTGCACATCCAGACCGTCGTGCAGTACCCGGACCCGCTCACCGGCCAGGACGAGACCTACCTGGTGATGGAGTACGTCGGCGGCCTGTCGTTGATGGACCGGCTCAAGTCGATGCGCGAGAGCGACCCCAAGGCGGTGCTGCCCGTCGAGCAGGTGCTGGCCTACGCCATCGACATCCTGCCCGCGTTCGGCTACCTGCACCAACAGAACCTGGTCTACTGCGACTTCAAGCCGGACAACGTGATCCAGACCGAGGACCAGCTCAAGCTGATCGACCTCGGCGCGGTGACCGACCTGGCCCGGCCCGGCAAGTTCACCTACGGCACGGTCGGCTATCAGGCACCCGAGATCGAGGCCGGGCGGGCCGAACCCTCGGTGGAATCCGACCTGTTCACCATCGGCCGCACGATGGCGGTGCTCAGCTTCTACTTCGCCGGATACACCCGCAAGCACAAGGCCGCGCTGCCCGCCGCGAGCGAGGTGCCGCTCTTCACCGAATTCGAGTCGTACCACCGGCTGTTGCTGCGTGCCACGCACCCCGACCCGAACCAGCGCTTCGCCTCCGCGGCGGACATGGCCGAACAGTGCGTCGCGGTGCTGCGCGAGGTGGTGGCGGTCCGCACCGGCGAGCCGCGACCGGGCGTGTCCGGCCTGTTCGGCCCGGAGACCCGGGTCGTGCACGCCGAGGTGGCCGCGCGCAACACCGACCCGGGCCTGCTCGCGCCCGCGCCCGACCCGGCGGTGATCGCCGGCGCGCTGCCGGTGCCCCGGGTGGACCCCGCCGACCCGGCCGCGAACCTGCTGGCCACCGTGGCCACCACCGACCCCGACGAACTGCTCTCCGCGCTCACCGCCGCGGGTATCTCCTCGCCGGAGGGCACGCTGCGGTTGGTCCGGATGTGCATCGAACACGGGGACGTGGTGCGGGCCCGGGCGTTCCTGGCCGACCTCGACGCCGACGACTGGCGGCTGCCCTGGTTCGAGGGTTTGGCCGCGCTGTCCGAGCACGACCTCGCGCGCGCCCACGAGTGCTTCGACGGGGTGCGCGGCGCGCTGCCCGGCGAGCCCGCGCCGCGGATCGCACTCGGCGCGTGCCGCGAGGCGATGGGCCGCTACGACGAGGCCGCCGCCGAGTATCGCGGCGTCTGGGCCACCGACCGCGCCTACGTCGCGGCGGCCTTCGGGCTGGCCCGGTGCCAACTGGCCACCGGAGACCGGGCGGGCGCGGTACGGACCCTGGAGAGCGTGCCGGACACCTCGGCCAACCACATCGCGGCGCAGACCGCGGCGCTGCGCACCCGGATCAGCGGTCGGGGCGCGGGCGAGGCGTTGGGCCCCGACCTGACCGCGGCCTCCGATCGGCTCGGCGCGCTGCGGCTGGAGGGCGAGGCGCACGATCGGCTCGCGGTCGAACTGCTGGAGACGGCGCTGGAGTGGGTCAAGGCAGGCGCGAAGGGTGGGAATTCGGGCACCGGGGACGCGGGTG
The DNA here is from genome assembly GCF_042754445.1 of Embleya sp. NPDC059213. Taxonomy (NCBI): domain Bacteria; kingdom Bacillati; phylum Actinomycetota; class Actinomycetes; order Kitasatosporales; family Streptomycetaceae; genus Embleya; species Embleya sp. NPDC059213. The sequence continues at coordinate 41,962 of NZ_JBHZAV010000007.1, read as the reverse complement.
GAACCGCCGGGGTGCTCGGTAGCGAGTTGAAGGAAAAGCCTCTGCGGTTCGCCCTGGAAAAGTGTTACCGCGATCTGGCCCGGCATGTGACGACGCATGCGGAGCGCATCGCGCTCGTCGACCGGGCGAACGAGGTGCGACCGTGGACGTGGGTGTGATCAGAGTGGCTGGATATGGACGACTGGACGCGACCGGGCCCGGGGGCGCCACGGACGGGGACGAGGCAGCCCCGCCCGAGCCGCCGACGGCCGCCGGCGCGGCGTGTCCGTCGTGTGGGCTCGCCAGTGACGCGGACGACCGGTATTGCGAGTCCTGCGGCTACGACCTGGACATCCCGGTGCCGCCGGTGGCCGAACGGCCGCCGCCGCGGCGGGTGGCGGCGCCCAGTGGGCATGGCCCGGTGTGTTCCGCGTGCGGCACCGCGACGATCGGCTCGGACGGGTGGTGCGACGCCTGCGGGCGGCCGTTCAACCCGCGCGATCACGTGGAGAGCGACCTGGGCCTGGTGGCGATGGTCAGCAACCGGGGCCTGCGGCACCGCCGCAACGAGGACTCCGCCGCGCTGCGGGTGTTGCGGATGCCGGACGGCAGCGACCACGTGGTCGCGGTGGTGTGCGACGGGGTGTCCTCCTCGCCGCGTCCCGACGAGGCGTCCGCGACCGCGGCCGAGACCGCGTGCGCGACGATGGCCGCCACCCTGATCGAGGGCTGCGCGCCGGCCAAGGCCACCAGCGCGGGGGTCGCCGCCGCCGCGAGCGCGGTGGCCCGGATGCCCGGGGCCGAGGACGCGGGCAACGCGCCCGCGTGCACCCTGGTCTCGGCGATCATGACGCCCGGCGAGATCACCGTGGGCTGGGTCGGCGACAGCCGCGCCTACTGGCTGGCCGATCCGGACAGCGGGGCGGACGATCCGGCGGACGGCGACGACACCCTGCCCGGTGCGAGCACGCTGCCCCGCGGGGCGGCCGGCGAGCCGTACGCGCCCGAGGACGAGGAGAACGGGATCCGGCGCACCCCCTCCGCGCTGCTGACCGAGGACGACTCCTGGGCGACCCGGATGATCGCGCTCGGCGCGATGACCGAGGCCGAGGCGTACGCCGACCGGCGCGCGCACGCGATCGTGTCCTGGCTGGGCGCCGACGCGGGCGAGGTGCGGCCGCGGGTGACCAGCGTGCGGCCGTCCGGCCCCGGGGTGCTGCTGCTGTGCAGCGACGGACTGTGGAACTACCTCTCGGTCGCACCGACGTTGGCCGCGATGGTGCTGCCCGGAGCGCTCGACCGGCCGTTGGACGCCGCGCGCCTGCTCACCGGCTTCGCCCTCGACCGCGGTGGTGCGGACAACATCACGGTCGCGCTGATCCCGTTCAACCCGCCCGGGGATCCGGTGCGCGGACCCGACCACGACTGACCCGGAAACAAAGGAGTCGGATTCATGTCAGGCGCCCCCGAATTCACCATCGAGGTCAACCAGAACCCCTACCTCCCGATGGGAGGTCACGAGGTCCACGCCGTCGCGCACATCCGCGCGTCCGGACCGCCGACCGGGGTGCGCAGCAGCGCGCACGGGGCCGAGGTGATCATGGTCGACTGCTCGGGCTCGATGGACTTCCCGTCCACCAAGCTCAAGGCCGCCAAGCAGGCCACCAAGGCCGCGATCGACACGCTGCGCGACGGCACGCTGTTCGCGGTGGTCTCCGGTACCGGCATGGCGTCGATGGTGTACCCGTTCGGGGAGACCCTGGTCCCCGCCGACGACCGCACCCGCAAGGAGGCCAAGCGCGAGGTGGACAAGCTCCGCGCGCGCGGCGGCACCGCGATGGGGCAGTGGTTGCTGATGGCCCGTCGCCTCCTGGAGCCGCACACGGACGCGATCCGGCACGCGATCCTGCTCACCGACGGCAAGAACGAGAGCGAGCGCGAGCAGGACCTGGCCGAGGCGATCGCCTACTGCGAGGGCGTGTTCGTCTGCGACTGTCGGGGCATCGGCCTGGACTGGCGGGTGGAGGAGGTGCGCAAGATCTCCACCGCGCTGCTCGGGGACATCGGCTTGGTGAGCGAACCGGCGGATCTGGTCGCCGACTTCACCAAGATGATGGAGAACGCGATGGGCAAGGCGGTGGCCGACGTCGCGCTGCGGGTGCGCACGATCAGCAACGCCCGGGTGAAGTACGTCAAGCAGACCTACCCGGTGATCGACGACCTGACCGCGCGGCGGACCGAGGTCGGGCCCAACGTCGGGGACTACCCGACCGGTTCGTGGGGTGGCGAGAGCAAGCACTACCACGTGTGCCTGGAGGTCGAGCCGGACGAGGTCAACCCGGGTGGCAAGCGCCGCCCGTGTCAGATCTCGGTGGTGCTCCCGGACGGCTCCGGCGGCCTGGAACTGGCCAAGGCCGGCGTGTTCGCGCAGTGGACCGACGACGAGGAACTCTCCACCCGGATCAACCCGGAGGTGGCCGAGGTCACCGGCCGGGCGAAGCTGGCCCAGGCCGTACAGGAGGGCCTGCAGGCCCGCCGGGACGGTGACGAGACGACGGCGACCGCGCGCTTGGTCCAAGCCCTGGAACTGGCCAACGAGGCGGGCGACGAGCACACCGCGCGGCTGCTCGGCCGGGTCGTGGAGGTCGAGGCGGACGGGACCAGCAGGTTGCGCAACAACGAAGAGGACTTGATGGTCATCGACATCGAGTCGCACAAGACGGCCCGAGTGGGACCGCCGCGCGAGGGCTGAGGTTGGTTCGGCACACGCCTGGGGTTGGGTACGGGAACACGAAGGAGGTCCGCTCATGCACACTTGTCCGGTCGGCCATCCGTCCACCGCCGCGGACTACTGCGACGAGTGCGGGCGCACGATGCCCGGTGCGGGGGGTTCGCCCTTCGAACCCGAGGGTTCGGAACCGGAGCGGGAGCTGCCGGGCGGTGTGCTGACCTGTCGGTTCTGTGCGACCGCGTACACGGCGGACGACCAGTTCTGTGAGGGCTGCGGGCACGAGGTGTCGAAGGGCGATCCGGGGCCGGTCGTCGGTGTGGGCCCGGGAACGGGCACGGTGCCGACGTCGACCGTCACGTCGCCGGTCGGTACGTTCACGTCGGGTACGTCCACGTCCGACACGTCCTCGTCCGGTTCGGTGCCCTCGGGCCAGGAGACCGGCACGGTGTGGACGGTGCGGGTGGTGCCCGACCACGACTACTTCCTGCGGGTGCTCGAATGGGACGGACCGGACGCGCACAGCATGCGGTTCCCGCACGAACAGGAGCCGCGGACCCTCGCGTTGACCGGCGAGTCGATGCGGATCGGGCGGCGCAACCCCAGCACGAGTTCGGCCCCGCCGGAGATCTCGCTCGACGATCCGGGGGTCTCCCGTCGGCATGCGATGTTGCTGCGCTGCGGGGACGGCACGTGGGAGGTGATGGACCTGGGCGCGGCCAACGGGACAACCATCAACGCGGGCTTCGACCGGGTCCGCCGCGACCCGGTGCACCTCAAGGACGGTGACCGGGTGCACGTGGGGGCCTGGACGACGCTGGAGTTCCGGCGCGTGGGTCAGTGAGGCCGATCGCCCGCGGCGCTTGTTCCGGGTAGGCCCTAGCCGACGGTGGCCACGCCCGGGGCCAGCGCGGCCAGGATCGGGCCCGGGTCGGCGGCGGCCTCGGCCGCGGTCAGCCGGGCGGTGACGCGTCCGGTGGACAACACCGTCAGGTGGTCCGCGATGCCCTGGACGAAGCCCAGTTGCGGTGCGGCGATCAGGATGGTCAGGCCCTCGTCGGCGAGGGTGGTGATCAGCCCGCGGATCTGCTCGGCGATCACCGGGGACAGGCCCTCGGTCGGCTCGTCCAGCAGGACCAGGCGCGGACCGCCGAGCAGGGCCCGGGCGATGGCGAGCATCTGCTGTTCGCCGCCGGAGAGTTGCGATCCCCGGTTGCCGGCCCGCTCGCCCAGGCGGGGCAGCAGTTCCAACACCCGTGCCGGCGTCCACGCTGCGTGTTTGCGGTGGGCCAGTTTGAGGTGTTCGGCCACGGTCAGGCTCGCGAACACCCGGCGGCCCTGCGGCACCAGGCCGATGCCCGCGAGCGAAACCCGGTGCGCGGGGCGGCCGGTCAGGTCGGTGCCGGACAGTTCGACGCGTCCGCCCGAGGGCTTGAGCAGCCCCGCGACGGTATGGATGAGGGTGGACTTGCCCGCTCCGTTGGCGCCCAGAAGCGCGTGCACCGTGCCCTCGGGGATGCTCAGGTCGACCCCGTGCAGCACCGAGCCGCCCTGGTAACCCGCCGTCAGTTCGCCGATCTCCAGCACGATTCAGCCCACTTCCTGGTGCTCGGGCTCGGACGCGCCCAGATACGTGTCGCGGACCGCCTGATCCGCCGCGATCTCGTCCGGCGTGCCGGTGGCCAGCAGTTGTCCGGAGGCCAGCACCGTGACCGTGTCGGTGACCTCGCGCACCAGCGCGAAGTTGTGCTCGACCAGCACCATGGTCACCTCGGCCGGCAGCGCCTTGAGCACAGTGGCCAGCCGGACGATGTCGGTATCGGTCAGACCCGCGGCCGGCTCGTCCAGCAGCAGCAGCGTGGGATGCCCGGCGAGCGCCATCGCGATGTCGAGCAACCGCCGTGAGCCGTGCGAGAGTTCGCCGGCGATCTCGTCGGCGCGATCGGTCAGGCCGACCGTCTCCAGATGCGTCGCCGCCTCGCCCGCCAGGGCCCGGTAGCGCACCGGTCGCCAGGCCGCGCCGGTGATCCTCGCGTGCCGCCAGGCGGCCAGGGCCACGTTGTCCAGGACGGACAGCGAGGGCACCACCGCGGGTTGTTGGAAGGCGCGCGCGATACCGATCCGGGAACGACGCGCCGGAGCGAGCCGGGTGATGTCGCGACCGGCGAACACGATGGTGCCCGAGGTCACCGGGGTCGCGCCCGCGATCATGCCGAGCACGGTCGACTTGCCCGCGCCGTTGGGGCCGAGCAGCGCGTGTCGGGCGCCGCGCCGCACGGTCAGGTCCAGCCCGTCCACGGCGGCCAGTGCGCCGTATCTGCGGGTCAGCCCGGTGATGGTGAGCAGCGCGTCCGGATCGGCCGCGGGTGGCGCCGCCTGCTCCGTCGTCGCCGGTTTCTCCGCTTTCCCTTCCTCGGCTTTCTCGGCCGTCTCGGCCTTCTCCGGGTCCGCCGGCTCGTCCGGCAGGTCCGGAGTGCCGGTGGCCCGGCCCAGGGCCCGCCAGGCGGCCCGCGGACCGCCCGCCGTCAGGCCGACCAGGCCGCCCGGCAGCGTGTACACCGCGATCAGGAACAGCGCGCCGAGCAGCAGCGGACCGTGCCCGGGCCAGGGACCGGAGAGCCAGTCCCGGGTGAACACGATCAGCCCCGCGCCGATCATCGCGCCGACAAGCGAGGCGCCACCGCCGATGACCACCGCGAGCAGCACCAGCGAGGAGGTGTCGAAGCCGATGTGCGCCGGCGAGATGTAGCGCTGTACCGAGATCAGCAGCGCGCCCGCGACGCCCGCGAGCGCGCCGACGCCGATGTAGGTGACCGAGAGGTATCGGGTCACCGGGTGGCCGGTCGCGCGCATCCGGGTCTCGTTCTCGCGCGCACCGTCCAGCAGCAGGCCGGCGGGCGAGCGCAGCACCACCGCGGTGATGCCGATCACCACGAGCGTGGTCAGCAGCACGTACCAGTAGGTGTCCACGTCGTCGACGAGGTCGCCCATGCCCCAGAAGGGCTGGATGGGCGGCACACCCGACTTGCCGTCGGTACCGCCGGTGACCGACTTCCACTTCTCCGCGGCGGTGCGCACCAGTTCGCCGACGGCCAGCGTGATCATCAGCACCGTGACGCCGCGCGTGCGCACCACGATCGGTGCGGTGAGCGCGTTGAACAGGGCGCCCGCGGCGGCGGCGACCAGGGTGTGTACGACCCCGATCCGCATGCCGTGTTCGGCCAGGATCGCCGCCGTGTAGCCGCCCACCGCGTACGGCGCGACCTGGCCGAGCGAGGGCAGCCCGGCGCCGCCGCCGAGCACCGCGACACTGGCCGCGAGCACGCCCAGGGACAACGCCTGGGACAGCAGGATGAGGGTGAACAGGCCGACCAGGTACGGCGCCGCGAACAACCACACGATCGCGGCGACGGCCAGGACGCGGCCCACCAGGCGCGCACGCGGCGAATGCAGCGCGGTCCGTGCGCGCAGGGCGAGGGTGGTCATACTCGGCTCCCCGTCGGGCCGAAGCGCGCGGTGCGCGCGATCAGCATCACGGCCATCGTGGCGAACAGCAGATACGGCGCGAGGTCGGGCATCAGCGTGACGCCGAGCGTCTGTACCTCGCCGACCAGGATCGCGGCGAGCAACGCGCCGCCGACCGAGCCCAGTCCGCCGATCACCACGACCAGCAGGGACTGCAACAGCACGGTGTTGGCCACCGACGTGGACGGGCCGATGATCGGCGCGCCCAGACCGCCCGCGAGGCCCGCCAGGGCACCCGCGGCGACCAGTACGCCGGTGCGCACCCGGGCCGGCGAGATGCCGCCCGCCGCGAGCATCTCGGGGTCGTCCACCGAGGCGCGCACGGCCGCGCCGATCCGGGTCCGGGCCAGCACGTACCAGCCGCCGACCCCGAGCACGATCGCGACCACGATGAACGCGAGCCGGTAGCCCGGGTAGTTGTGGCCCAGGATCGACACCGGCTTCTCCAGCGCGCCGGGCACCAGGACCTGGGGGTCGTCCTTGCCGAACCAGGTGGTCAGCAGATCGCCGCCGACCAGGGCGACGCCGAAGGTCAACATCGCCTGCGCCATGTGTCCTCGGCCGGCGATCGGCGCGGTCAGCGCCGCCAGCACCCCGCCGCCGGCCGCGCCCGCCCCGATGCCCGCGAGCACCGCCAGTGCCAGGCCCACCCAGGAGCCGTCGGCGACCGCGGTCGCGGTGTACGCGGCGAACGCGTAGAGCGTGCCGTGCGCCAGGTTGAGGACTCCGCCCGAGCCGAAGGCCAGGGTCAGGCCCGCGGCCACGACGAACAGCAGCAGCCCGTAGGCCACCCCGTCCACGGCCGGGATGAAATTGTCGTCGAACCAGCCCACGGCACGCTCCCTTTCGCTTCCGAAGCCGCCGCTAGCCGAGCGTGCCGAGTTCGCGGACCATGACGTTGCTCAGCGCGGTGCCGTCCTGCTTGACCTCACGCAGGTACCACTTCTGCACCGGCGCGTGCGTGCTCGGGTTGAACTCCCAGGAACCGCGCGGGCTGTCGACCTTGCCGGTCTTGGAGATCGCGGCGTTGACGGTCTCCGGGGTGACCTTGTCACCCGCGGCGGCGATCGCCTTGTCCAGCACGGCGGCCGCGTCGTACATGGTCGCCGACATCATCGTCGGCAGCGCGTTGTACTTGCCCTGGTAGGCCGCGACGAACGAGCGGTTCGCCGGGATGTCCAGGGTGGGCGTGTAGTTGAGCGAGGTGAACACGCCCTTGGCCGCGTCGCCCTCGGCGCCCAGGACCGCACCCTCGGTCAGGAAGCCCGCCGCGTACAGCGGGATGTCCTTGACGTCGGACTGCTTGTACTGCTTGACGAAGTTCACCGCGGCGGTGCCCGCGTAGAACGTGTAGACCGCCTTGGCGCCCGAGTTCTTGATCTCGGTGAAGTACGGCTGGAAGTTGGTGGTGCCCGGGAACGGGGTGAACTTGGTCTTGCCGTCCGGGTTCGCCAGCTTGCCGCCGGCCTTGTCGTACGTCTCGGTGAAGCCGCGGAGCTGGTCCCAACCACCCTGGTAGTCCGGGCCGATCGCGTAGACCGCGCCGGGCACGTTCTCCTTGATGTACGGCGCCGCCGCCACACCCGGCTCCTCGGAGAGGTAGCTGGTGTGCCAGACGTAGTCCGGCTTGTCGATCTTGCCGGGACGACCGACCGCGCCGATCATCGGCACCTTGTTGTCGTTCACGACCTGCACGTTGGCCGCCACCGTGGCCGCGTTGGTCAGTCCCACCACGGCGGTGACCTTGTCCTGCTTGATCAGCTTGGTGACCGAGGGCACCGAGGTCGCCGGACCGTCGCCCTCGTCGGTGATCACCAGTTCGATCTTGTGCCCGCCCAGCTTGCCGCCGTGCTGGTCCAGGTAGGTCTGGAAGCCGTTCTGCAGGTCCGGGCCGAGCGCGGCGTAGACACCGGTCAGCGGGATCGTCAGGCCGATCTTGAGCGTGCCCGAGGACGACCCGCCCTTCTTGTCGTCCGCCGCGCTGCCGCTGCACGCGGCGGTGAACGCGAGCGCACCGGCGAGCAGGCCGGCCGAGGTGACGCGGAACGAGCGTCGGGATATGGGACTTGCCGGGGTCATGACGTGCTCCAGGGTTTGGGCGGGTACAGCGTCGAGCGGTCGAAATGGGCCGCGTCGGGAGGGACGCGAGGGCGCTTCGGTCAGCCCAGCGCCCCTCGCTGTACGTGCAGGAAGCGTTCGCGGGCGGCGGGGGTCAGGGCCGGGCCGACCTGGTTGATCAGCTCGGCCATCTCGAACGAGACCTGACCGATGTCGCATTCACGCGAGGCCAGTACCAACAGCGAGGCGCCGTCGCTGACCTGCATCGAGAACATGAACGCGCCGTTCATCTCGGTCAGGTTGCTCGCCACCGGGTCGGTGCCGAACAGGCGCGCGGCGCCGGCCAGCAGGCTGACCAGGCCGGAGGCGACCGCACCGAGCTGGTCCGCCCGGTCCTGCGGCAGCGAGCTGGTGTTGGCCACCACGAGGCCGTCCGCGGAGACCGCGACGGCATGCAGTACCTCGGGCACCCGGGTGGCGAAATCGTTGAGCAGCCAACTGAGATCGGCTGCGGTGGGGTGGGTCACGATCTCTCCTTGTGATCCGGATCGCCGCCGCCGGGGCGGGGCGAGGGGGCGCGGCGGGACCGGCTGTGCCCGATGCCCTGCGCGAAGGCGGACATCGCCGCGGACACCTGGCGGGCGTCGCGACGGTCCGGCGTGGTGTTCGCCCTGGGGGGCGTCCCGGTCGTGTCGACCAGCGGTGCGGCGGGCGCCGGGGGAGTGCCCGGGTGCACGCTGGGAGTGTCCCGACGAACGCGCAGCGGCAGGCCCGTGTTCGTGGTGCGGGTGGGCAGTGCCGACTCCGGGGTCGGACCGGCGGGCGCCTGCGGTTGCACCGGGCGCTCGGCGGGTTCGGCCGAGCTCATCGGGGCGAGTGCGGGCGGGGTCGGGGCGGCGGGCGCGGGCGGCCGTTCGCCGGTGAAGCGCAGTCCCGAGGGCGCGGGTTCGCGCGGTCCGGGGGCGCTCGCGTCGCTGACCGGTTGGGGTCGGGTCGGCGTGAACACGTTCGCCACCGGCTCGAACGGGCCCGGGTCCGGGTGGCCACCGGCCCGTACGCCCACGTCCAGTGCCCGGCCGGAGGCCGGTACCGGAGCGACCTCGGGCTTGGGCACCCCGCGGTGCCGGCCGGGGCGATCGCGGAAGACCACGATGTCCTCGGGCAGGCCCACCTCGGCGACGGTGCCGCCCTGTGGTCCCTGGCTCAAGGTGATCGTGATGCCGTAGCGCGTGGCCAGGTGGCCGGCCACGGTCAGACCCATCGCGCGCACCGCGTGCACGTCCAACTGGGCCGGAGCCGCCAGGCGTTCGTTGAATCCGGCGATCCGCTCCGGGGTGATGCCCACGCCGGAGTCGGTCACGGTGAGCACCGCGCCGTCGCCGCGTCGGTTCGCCTGGAGTACCACCCAGGTCTCCGGGCGGCTGAACTTGGTCGCGTTGTCCAACAGTTCGGCGAGCAGGTGCGCGACATCGTCGCGGGCCCGACCGGCGATCAGGATGCGCGGATCCACCGCGCCGGGGTCCACCCGGGTGAACCGCTCGATGCGGCCGATCGCCGCGCGTGCGACGTCCAGCAGCAGCGCGTCCTCGCGCACGCGGGCGGTGCCCTCGCCGCCGAGTACCAGCAGACTGGTGTTGTTGCGGCCCATGCGCTGGACCAGGTGGTCGAGCGAGTACAGCCGCTTGAGCCGGTCCGGGTCGTGCTCGTGCGCCTCGGCCTCGTCGAGGACCTTGACCAGGCCGTCGGTGAGGCGCTGGTTGCGGCGCGCGAGGGCGACCAGCACGGTGGCGATACCGGCACGCAGCACCGCCTGTTCGGCGGCGATCCGGACGGCGGCGGTGAAGACGGTGTTGAACGCCGAGCCCACCTCGGCGATCTCGTCCTTGCCGCGCACCTCGATGGGGGTGCCCGCGCGTTCGGCGATCTCGTCGGCGGTCGCGCCGTCGAGGGAGCGGCCCTGCTGGAGCTTGGCCACCGCGTCCGGCAGGCCGGTGTAGGCCACCTCGTGCGCGGTGTCGCGCAGGCGCAGCAGTTCGCGGGTCATCGGTCGACCCAGCCGCAGCACCAGGAGTACCGCGGCGGCCAGCGCGAGCAGCACCGCGGCGGCCTGCCCGATCGCCCACCAACGACGGTCGTCGCGTTCGTCGCTGACCGAGGACAGCACCGAGGCGTCCACGCGTCGTTCGACGTCGCTGATCCGGGCGATCCGGTCCGCGGTCGCCTTGGTCCACACGTCCTGACTGATCAGGATGGGCGTGTCCACCTTGGCTCGGGACACCGCGTCCTCGAGCTGGTGCACGGCCAGGATCTCCGGGCCGGTCTGGGCCAGTTCCAGCCAACCCAGCCACTCCGAGTCGGCGAGCGACTCGAAGGACGTCTCGCTCTCGTCGTAGCCGGTACGGGTGGCCAGGATGTCCTGCTGTTGGGACGGCGAGATCCGGCTGGACGCCAACGCGCGCAGGACCGCCGTCTGTTGTTGTCCCAGCCACTCCGTGGCGTGCGACAGGGCCGCGGCGGCGCGCAGGCGGTCCGAGTTGTCCGGGCCGGCGCCGCCGGCCTGGGCCACGCTGTCGCGGTAGTCGAGCGCGTCCGCGATCAGGATGCGGTAGCGGAAGACGACGGCGGTCAGCGAGGTGCCCTTGGGCGCCTGGACCTGTTCGCGCAGCGCGGTCAGGTCGGTCAGACCCGCGTCCAGCCTGCGCAGTCGTTCCTTGGTGTTGCCGGGGATCGAGCCCAGGTCCTTGCGCAGTTTGCGGTAGCGCGTGGCGCTTTCGTCCGTCGCGGCGGTGCGCTGGTGGTACGTGACCAGGGCGCCGCTGCCGGCCTCCGGCCACAGGACCGCGGCGGCGGCGGCGCGTTCGCTCTGCAGGCGGTGCGCGAGTTCGCCGGCCTCGCCGGAGACCTGGGTCAGCGAGCGCAGGCGGTTCGCGTCCAGGGCCTCGCCGGTCGTGGTGGACACGGCGAGTCCCGCGGACCCCACCATCACGGTGAGCGGCACGGCGACGAGCAGGACGAGTTTCCGAGTGATGTTCAGGTCGTCCACCACCAGATCGTTGCCGGGGTGGAGCGAGGCAGGGATACGGAGTCGAGTATTCCGCTTGTCAAGTACGTCATTTTCCCGATGATTCGCACTTTCCGGTCTTGCGCTTTCGGTGACGCGGATCGCGTCCTATTCCGTGCACGACGGGCAGAGCCTAGCGGCATTCGCACGTGTGCTCGCAGTGGCAGGTGGGTAAGGGGCCGGGAGTCCCGCATACGCCCCCGAATGTTGACATGCGTAAGTTAACCCCGCGAAGGAAGATCGATTGCGGGGCATGCCCGTACACACCGGGATATCAAGACATTTGAGCCCCACCGTCGTTGCTCGGACCCCTATATCCGTATTTCCACCCCCGCCCTCCGGTGCCCGTTTGCCAACCATTCGTTGGGATATACCGGATCGTTGCCTTCCGTTTATCGGTGTGTCGACCAACCGGATCGTCGCCGACGGCTGCCTAGACTGGGTCGAAGACCGATCCCGGCGGAGCGAATTGGGAGAGTCACATGTTGCGGCGACGCGCCCTGGCTTTTTTCCTCACCGTCCCGATCGCCGCCGCGGGGGCGGCCGTGTGGATCACCGACGCCTCCTCCTCCTCGGGGGGCCCGCCGAAGGCCGACCCGAAGGGGACCGGCGACCCCGGCCGGCCCGCCGCCGGCGAGGCCGAGGCCCGGGTGTTGCCGAGCGGACCGTTGGCGGCCGACGCGCGGGGACTCGTGCCGATCCCGGTCGAGGCGCTCGGCGGACCGGGCCGCCCCTGGACACCGGGGCGGGACACCCGGGTGCGGGCCGCGACCGAGGCCGCGCGGGCGGTCGCCGAATCGGTCGCCGCCGAACTGCGCGCCGCCACCGGCCTGCCGCTGCCCGTGCTGGTCGACGCCCGGTCCGGCACCGGCGCGGACCTCGCCCTGGTCCTGGATCCGGACCCGGCCGGCCGACCCGACGGCGACGAGGCGTACGAGCTGATCGTCACCGAGCACGGCGCCACGATCCGCGCGGGCGTGCCGGTCGGCCTCTACCGGGGCGCCCAGACGCTGCGCCAACTGGTGCCGGTCGAGCCGCCGTTCGAACTGCGCCCGGCCGTGGTGCGGGACGCGCCCAGGTATCCGTACCGGGGCATCATGATCGACCTGGCCCGGCACTTCTATCCGCCCGCCGAGATGCGCCGGCTGATCGATCACCTCGCCGCCTACAAGTTCAACCACCTGCATCTGCATCTGACCGACGACCAGGGCTGGCGGATCGCCATCGAGGGGCGGCCCGAACTCACCGGGATCGGCGCGTCCACCCAGGTGGGCGGCGGGCCGGGCGGGTTCTGGACGGCGGCCGACTACCGCGCGGTGATCGACTACGCGGGCGAGCGCTTCATCACCGTGGTGCCCGAGATCGACATGCCCGGACACACCAACGCGGCGATCGTCGCCTACCCGGAACTGGCCTGCGACGGCAAGCAGTACACCCCCTATACCGGCACCCGGGTCGGCTTCTCCTCGTTGTGCGTCGACGGCGAGGCCACCTATACGTTCCTGGACGAGGTGCTCGGCCGGCTCGCCGAACTCACCCCCGGCCCCTACCTGCACATCGGCGGAGACGAGACGCACACGCTCAAGCCCGCGCAGTACCGGGCCTTCATGGCCCGCGCCCAACCCCTGGTGGCCAAGCACGGCAAGCAGACCATGGCCTGGCACCAACTCGCCTCCGGCGACCCGCTGCCCGGCGCGATCCTGGAGTACTGGGGCGCGTCCCGGCAGGACGCGGCCGAGGTCGCCGCCGCCGCGCGGGCCGGCCACAAGGTGGTGCTGGCGCCGGCCGACCACGCCTACCTGGACATGAAGTACAGCGCCGGCGAGCGGCTCGGGGTGACCTGGGCCGGCACCGTCGACGTGCGGCAGTCCTATGACTGGGAACCCTCGACGCACCTGCCCGGACTGCCCGCGGACGCGGTGCTCGGGGTCGAGGGCGCGTTGTGGGGCGAGACGATCAAGACCATCGCGGACGCCGAGTACCTGCTCTTCCCGCGGATCGCCTCGGTCGCCGAGGCCGCCTGGTCCCGCCCGGAACGGCGCGACTGGGCGGACTTTCGCACCCGGGCCGCGGCGCACGAGGCGCGCTGGGACGCGCAGGGCATCAACCACGCGGACCGGCTGACCTGACGCGGGGCCGCGTCCTCGGGCGCGGGGCTGCGCCCGAGGACGGGCCGGGTCAGCGGCGGACCGCGCCCGCGGTCAGGGCGATGATCGCGACCAGCACCGCCGGAATCGCCAATGCCGTGGTCAGGCTGGTGTGGTGGGCGATGAAGCCGATCACCGGCGGGCCCGCGAGCAGCCCGATGTAGGCGATGCCGGTCACCCGCGAGATGGCCCACGCGGCGGGCACCCCCGGGGTGTTGCCGGCGGCGCTGAACGTCACCGGGGCGACCGGGGCCACTCCGACGCCGAACAGCGTGAAGCCCAGCACCGACACCGCCGGCCACGGTGTGACCAGCGCGAGCGCCATGCCCAGCGCCGCGATCAGCGCGCCCGTCCGCAACACCCGTACCGGGCCGAAGCGTTCCACGACCCGATCGCCCGCGAACCGGCCGGCCGCCATCGCCACCGACATGCCCGCGAAGCCCAGCCCGGCGACCCCCGCCGAACTGTCCAGCGTCTCGCGCAGATGCACCCCGCTCCAGTCCGCTACCGCGCCCTCGCCGACGAAGGAGCACAGCCCGATCAGCGCGAGCAGGACCACCGCGCGGTAGCCGGCGAGCAGCCGGACCAGACCGCCCGCGGCCGCCGCAGGTGCTTCACCCGATTCCGATTCCGACGCCGACTTCGAGTCCGACTTCGAGTCCGACGCTGCCGGGGTGTGAACGTGCGGATCGTCCGCGACGCCCAGCAGCGCCCGCGAACCGGCCCACGCCCCGACCGCGAGCACGAGCGCCATCACCGACAGATGCACCCGGGGAGTGACCCCCAGGGCCGCCGCTCCGGAGCCGACCAGCGCGCCGAACAGCCCGCCGAGGCTGTAGCCGCCGTGCAGCCCGTTCATGATCGGCCGGCCCAACTGCTGCTCGATCGCGACACCCTGCGCGTTCGCCGCGACATCGGTGAAACCCATCAGCGCGCCCAGGATCAGCAGGCCGACCGCCAACGAGGGCAGGTTCCAGGCGAACGCGGGCAGGAACAGCGCCAGACACCCGCCGATCACCGACACCCGCGCGACCCGCCTGCTGCCCCAGCGCCCGGCGGCGGTGCCCGCGAGCTGGACCGCCACCAGGGCGCCCACCGGCGAGCCGAGCAGGGCCAGTCCCAGTTGGGCGTCGTCGAGGTCCAGATCCTCCTTGAACTGCGGGATCCGGGCCAGGAAATCCGCCACCGCGGCGCTGAACGCGAAGAACACCCACAGCGCGGCCCACCGGGCCCGCTGTAGACGTTCGATGGACAACCGCCCGGTCGTTTCCCCCGGGGCGCTCACACCGCGCAGGAACCGTCGGCGCACGCGTCGCCGTCGGTCGCCGGCCGGGCGGACTCGCCGCTCTGCTCGCGCACCTGGTCGCGCACCTGCTCCAGGACCTGGAGGAACGTGGACGCCTCCTGGGCGCCCTGCACCGCCCAGGTGCCCTCGAACACGAACGTCGGCACGGCGGTGACGCCCATCTCCTGCGCCTCGGCGATCTCGCGCCGGACCTCGTCGGTGCCCTCGTCGGAGGCGAGGAAGGCGACCACCCGATCCCGGTCCAGCCCGGCCTCGACGGCGAACTCGGTCAACCGCACGTGGTCGGCGACGTTCTCGCCCTCGGTGAAGTAGGCCGCGAGCAGCCGATCCTTGAGCGCGGCCTGGGCCGCCGGGCCGAACTCGGTCAGGGCGAGCCACAACATCCGGTGCGCGGTCAGCGTGTTCACCGACAGCGCCCGGGTGAAGTCGAAGGTGATGCCCTCGGCGGTGCCCACGTCGGCGAGCCGCGCGTTCATTCCGTCGAGGTTGGCCGCGCCGAACTTCTCGGCCAGCCGCTCGCGCAGCGGCGACGGCTCGGTGGGTGTGCTCGGGTCCAATTGGTAGGGGCGATACGTGACCTGGATGTCCTCGGCGCCCGGGAACGCCGCGAGCGCGCGCTCGAAGCGGCGCTTCCCGACGTAGCACCACGGGCACGCGATATCGCTGTAGATCTCGACCTTCACTTGCTCTCCGGCTTTCTTGCTCGGTGGTCGCGGGCACTGGCCGCACAGCGGCTGCGGCGTCCCGGGACACGGGGCGATGTACAGGACGGACGTACCGACGGTCACGGCGGCGGACGCACCGAAAAGGAAACATACGTGCGACCGCCAAACATTCCCCAACCGGCTGTATCCGCGGCCCGAGCCCAGGCGTAGCCTGACCGCTGCCCGTCGTGCGTCACCGGTCGAGCACGCCGTGTCGACGCGGCGTCGGCACTCGACAACGCTCGACTTCACTTGTTCGACATGACTCGACATCACTCGAAGGAGCCCTCGTGGACCAGATGACCCAGTACCGGCGTGCGGTCGACGCCTTCCGCCCGCTGCTCGCCGAGGTCGACGACGCCAAGCTCGGACTCGCGTGTCCGTGCGACGAATGGGACGTCAAGGGCCTGCTCGCCCACGCCACCGGCGCCCAGCGCGGTCTCGCGGCGGCCCTGACCGGGCCGTCCGAGCCGGTCTCCGAGGACCCCAGGGAGGACTTCGAGGCGGTGGTCGAGACGATGCTGGCGACCTTCACGCCGGAGCGGATCGCCGCGTCGATCAAGACCCCGTTCGGCGAGCAGACCGGCGGTTTCCTGCTCGGCCTGGCCACCGGCGACATCTTCGTGCACGCGTGGGACCTGGCCCGGGCGCTGGGCAGGCCGACCGACCTGGACCCCGAGCTCGCCGAGACGCTCCTGGAGCGCATGCGCAGCACCCTTCCGGACGCCGCGCGCGGCGAGGGGCGTGCGTTCGGCCCGGAGCAGCCGGTCGCCGCGGACGCGCCGGCCGCGGACCGGCTCGCCGCGTTCACCGGTCGTGCGGTGAACTGAGCCCGAACGAGCCGCCGGGCCCCCGGACATCCCGGGACAAGCCCTACCGGACTCGGCAACTGACGGGTCGTCAGGCTGCGCGCCGGGTGGTCGGCGGTGTATGCACGTCAACGCACACCCCCAGTCGATCGGGAGTATCGATGAGCACGTCGCAGCACGATCACGGCCGGATGGATCCCCCTCGCGTCCAGGAGGTGGCCGACGGAGCGTTCGCGTACATCCAGCCGGACGGCACCTGGTGGATCAACAACACCGGCTTCCTGGTCGGCCCGGAGGGCGTCGTCGCGATCGACGGTTGCGCCACCGAGGCCCGGACCCGGATGTTCCAGGAGACGATCGCCAAGCACACCGACGCGCCGGTGCGCACGCTGATCAACACGCACCACCACGGCGACCACACGAACGGGAACTACCTGTTCGAGTCGGCCACCATCGTGGCGCACGAGAACACCCGGGCCGAGATCCTCAATCTGGGCATCATGGAGGTCGAGGCGATCTGGCCGGGGGTCGGCTGGGGCGGACTGCGCGCGGCACCGCCGTTCCTGACCTTCACCGACAGCGTCACCGTGTACGCGGGCGAACTGCGGGCGCAGGTGCGGCACTTCGGGCCGGCACACACCTCGAACGACTCGGTGGTGTGGTTGGAGGAGCAGGGCGTCCTCTACACGGGCGACCTGATCTTCAACGGCGGTACCCCGTTCCTGCTGATGGGTTCGCCCGCCGGCTACCTCGAAGTGCTGGAGCGCATCAAGGGGTTGGGCGCGACCACGCTGGTCCCCGGGCACGGCGAGGTGTGTGGCCCGGAGCAGATCGACTATGCGATCGGGTACACGAACTTCCTCCTGGAGACGGCCCGCAAGGGTCTGGAGGCCGGGCTGGACCCGCTGAGCGTGGCGCGGGAGACGGACCTGGGCGAGTACGCGGTGCTGTCCGACTCGGAGCGGATCGTCGGCAACCTGCACCGGGCATATGCCGAGTTGAACGGGGCGGAGCGGGCCGCGTCGATCGACATCTACGGCGCGCTCGGCGACATGGTCGTGTTCAACGACGGCAAGCCGCTTTCCTGCTACGCGTGACGAGTGGTGCGGCCTGCGGCCCGGCCGGCCTCGAACGCGGGCCGGGCTGATCGGCCATGGGCGCCGGCCGGGCCGTTGACGGCCCGGCCGGCGCTTTTGGTCGGGGTTGGGGGCGGTGTGATCATTTAGCGATACCGACGCACCGTCGCCGGTCCTCGGCACGTACGGAACAAGGAGCACAATCGTGAAGTTCGCGACCTTCGACCTGAATGGCTCGATCCACTCCGGGGTGTTGTCGAGCGGTGGCGATACCGTGCACCCGCTGCCGGCGGGCGAAACGTTGCTCTCGTTGATCGAGCGGGGCGGGCAGGCGTTGCGCGCGGCGGGTGAGCAGGCCCTGTCGCAGCCCTCGGTCGCGCTCGCCGACGTGCGCCTGCTGCCGCCGCTGCAGCCGCCCACCGTGCGTGACTTCGTGGCGTTCGAGGAGCACGTCGAGGGCGTCGCGATCACCGTGCAGGGGCCGGACGCCACGGTGGTGCCCGAGTGGTACGAGCTGCCCACCTTCTACTTCACCAACCCCTACGCGATCATCGGCCCCGACGACGTGGTGCCGATGCCGCCGGGGTCGAGCGTGCTCGACTTCGAACTGGAGGTCGGCATCGTGATCGGCCGCGCGGGCAAGGACCTGACGGTCGAGCAGGCCGCGGAACACATCGTCGGCTACACCATCTTCAACGACTGGTCGGCGCGCGACCTCCAGGCCCGGGAGATGCGGGTCGGTCTGGGTCCGTGCAAGGGCAAGGACACCGCGACCACGCTCGGCCCGTGGCTGGTGACCGCCGACGAGTTCGAGGAGTACCGGGACGCGGACGGCTTCCTGGACATCGCGCTGCGGGCGTCGGTCAACGGTGTCGAGATCGGCCGCGACTCGCTGGTCAACATGGGCTGGCCGCCCGCCGAGTTGGTCGCCTACGCCTCGCGTGGCACCTGGATCCGTCCCGGCGACGTACTCGGCACCGGCACCTGCGGCAACGGCGGTTGCCTCGGCGAACTGTGGGGCCTGGGGCGGGAGTTGTCGCCGCTGAAGCCGGGTGACACGGTGGCGCTCACGGTCGAGGGCATCGGGACGCTGACCAACACGGTGGTCGAGGGCGCCGCCCCGCAGCCGATCCCGGCCGCGCGCAAGCGTCCGCGCACCCGCCGGGACGCCTTCGACGCGTGAGGCGCGCGGGCAGGCGGCCGGGCACCCGGCCGCCTGCCCGCGATCGCTCAACCGTTCAGATAGGCGAGTACGGCCAACACCCGTCGATGTCCCACGTCGTCGGGTGCCAGGCCGAGCTTCGCGAAGATGTTGCGGATGTGCTTGTTGACGGCGCCTTCGCTGATCACCAGCAGCCGGCCGATGTCCGTGTTCGAGCGACCCTCGGCCATCAGCCCGAGCACCTCGCGCTCACGCGGGGTCAACTCGCGCAACGGGTCGTCCGAGCGGCGGCGGACCAGGAGTTGGGCGACCACCTCCGGGTCCATCACCGTGCCGCCCGCCGCCACCCGGCGCAGCGCGTCGGCGAACTCCGCGACGTCGCCCACCCGTTGCTTGAGCAGGTAGCCGGTCGCGCCCTTGCCGTCGGCGAGCAACTCGGCCGCGTAGCGGTCCTCGACATACGCGGACAACACCAGCACGGGCAGCCCCGGTCGACGCCGCCGGGCCTCGATCGCGGCCCGCAACCCCTCGTCGCGAAAATCCGGTGGCAGTCGTACGTCGACCACGGTGACGTCCGGCTCGTGGGTTGCCACGGCGGCCAGGAAATCCGTGCCGTTGTCCACCGCCGCCGGCACCTCGAAGCCCTCGCCGGCCAGGAGCAGGGTGAGCCCCTCGCGCAGCAGCGCGTCGTCCTCGGCGATCACCACCCGCACGGCAACTCCGCACGCAGTCGGGTCGGCCCGCCCACCGGGCTGTGCACCGTCAGCCGGCCGCCCAGGGCGAGCGCGCGCCGCCGGAGGCCGATCAGGCCGCTGCCCGGGTGCCCGTCCGCGCCGCCGCGCCCGTCGTCCTCGACCTCGATCACCAGCGTGTCCTCCTCCTGCGCCAACGTGACCACGACGTGGTCGGCGTGGCTGTGCTTGGCCACATTGTTCAACGCCTCGGCGACGACGAAGTACGCGGCGGTCTCCACGGCGGCCGGGGCCCGGGTCAGGCCGACGGTCCGCACGACGCAGGGCACCGGGCAGCGGGCGGCCAGGGCGGAGACGGCGCCGTCCAGACCGCGTTCGGCCAGGATCGGCGGGTGGATGCCGCGGACCACGTCGCGCAGTTCGTCCAGCGCGTCGTTGGCGGCTCGCCGAGCGCGCAGGACCAGCGGCAGCGCCTGCTCCGGATCGCGTTCCAGAGCCCGTTCGATCAGCCCGAGGTGCAGCACCACGGCAAGCAGTCGATTCTGCGTACCGTCGTGCAAGTCCCTTTCGATGCGCCGCAGTTCGGCGCCGTGTGCGTCCAATGCGGCGGCTCGGCCGGCGGTCGCCTCGGCCAGTTGCTCGACCAGGTGGGGGGTGGACGAGGGGGTGAGCAGCGGGCGGGTCGGTCGAGCCTGACCGCGGAGCAGGATCGGGACCAGGGTGGCCGTGAGCATCGCGAGGGCCGCACCGATCGGCACCATCGCCGCGGCCGTCCACCACGAGTCGACCGGGAATCCGGCCCCGGAGGGCGGCCGGCCCGGGACGGCCCACCACCACAGCGGCATGGTGAGGTTGTTGACGGCGCTCAGGCCCAGGCCCAGGCCGAGCACGGCGGCGAGCAGGCCGGTCAACCCGTGTACCGGGAGCCACAGCAGGTCCCGCCGGCCGGCCGGGTCGGTGAGCGCGATCCGGGCTCGGCCGAGCAGGGAGCCCTCCAGGGGGCGGTAGTGCTCGGGTATCGGCGGGCCGCCGAGCACGCCGGCGACCCGGCGGCGTTCGATCCCGGCCAGTCGGCGCACCGTGCGCAGCAGCGGGGCCGCGAGGGGCAGGCCGACGCCCACGACGCACAGCGCGGCGACCAGCACGACCGCGGGCAGGGCGAGCAGCGCGAGCAGTGCGGTGCCGCCGGCCTCGGCGAGCAGCAGCAGCCGGCCGGGCAGACGGCGCAGCGCCGCGAGCGTTCGGGACAGGCCGGACCTCGCGGACATCGCTCGACCCCTTTCCCGGATTGGTTCGATGCTCTCCGGCGCGGCACCCGACCGACAGCCGGGCCGGGCCCCCTCGCGGGGTGGTGCGCACACCACCCCACAAACGCCCGTGGCCGGGATGCCGGGCGACCGCCTCGGGATCCTACGTTCGTGGGGGTCGGCGGCTCGTCCGGGAGCGGTCGACACCCACGACGAAGGAGTCGACCATGACCCGACGACCACCGCGATCTCGGTCGGCGGAGCGCCCGGTGTGGTCCTGGGTGATCCTGCTGCTCGTCGTCGGCGTGATCGTGAACGTACTGGTCACGGTGTGACGGTCGGCGCGGACGCACCGGCGCGCTCCCGGGGCCCGCGGCGTGCGTCCACCGCCCACACCACCAGGGCCAGGGCCCCGAAGCCCGCGCCGAGCAGGCAGACCGCCGACCAGCCGGCCGCCGCGTACAAGGTGGTGGAGGCGATCGCCCCGACGGCGCTGCCGATCGAGTAGAAGATCATGTAGCCGCCGATCAGTCGGCTGCCGGCGTCCGGCCGCAGCGGGTGGATCAGCGTCTGGTTGCTCACGTGTACCGCCTGGACCGCGAGATCGAGCATGATCGTGCCCACCACCAGCGCCCACAGCGACTGGCGGGTGAAGGCCAGCGGCAGCCAGGACAGGGTGAGCAGGACCAGCGCGATCCCGGTGACCCGGTTCGCGTGGCCCCGATCGCTCAGTCGGCCGGCCGGGATCGCGCCGAGCGCGCCGGCGGCGCCGGCCAGGCCGAAGGCGCCGATCGCGGTGTGCGACAGGGACAGCGGCGGCTCGCTCAGCGGGAGCGCGATGCTGCTCCACAGGGTGCTGAAGGCGGCGAAGATCAGCAGCGCGAACAGGGCCCGGACCCGGAAGAGGCGTTCCGCCGCGAACAGGGTCGGCATCGAGACGAGCAGCTTGCGGTAGGACAGCCGGTCGCCGCCGGTCGCCGCGGGCCGGTCGTCCCGCCCGCGAGGCAATACCCGGTACAGGGTGTGGGCCAGGAGCAGGCTCAGCGCGGCGGAGCCGAGGTACACCGCGCGCCAGCCCGCCAGGTCGGCCACCGTGCCGGAGACGGTCCGGGCGAGCAGGATGCCCAGGACCACGCCGCCGGTGACCGCCCCGACGACGCGACCGCGTTCGGCCGGGGCGGCGAGCGAGGCGGCGTGCGCGACGACCACCTGGGTGACCACGGCGAGCAGGCCGACGCAGATCATCGCGACCAGCAGCAGGGCGGCGTGACCGGCCAGGCCGACGGCGGCGGAGGCGGCGGCCAGGAGCGCGAATTGGCCCACGATCAGCCGGCGGCGGTCGAGCAGGTCGCCGAGCGGGACGAGCAGGAACAGGCCGAGTGCGTAGCCGACCTGGGTGAGCGTGACCACCACGCCGACGGTGCCCGGGGCCAGGCCCAGGTCGTGGCCCATGGTCACCAGCAGCGGTTGGGCGAGGTAGACGCCGGCCACGGCGACGCCGGCGGCGACCGCGAACAGGAGGGTGTGGGCGCGGGAGAGCGAGGCGGCCTCCGGGTTTCCCGCCTCGGCCTCGATCCGCCTCGGACCGCCCTGTTGCTCGACCGCCATGTCACGCTCTCCCTCGAATCCGGTGGCAAGTTGCTACCGGATGCACGCTAGACGAGCTTGGTAGCATGTTGCAACCAGGGTGGCGGCGAGTGGCCACCCGATCCGAGGACGAGGAGACGACCCGCATGGTGCAGCGCACCCGGTTCGACGAGAGCACCTGCCCGGTGGCGCGCTCGGTGGACGCGATCGGCGATTGGTGGTCGTTGCTGATCGTGCGCGACGCGTTCGACGGGAGCCGACGATTCGGCGAGTTCCAGCGCAGCCTGGGCGTGGCCAAGAACATCCTGACCGCCCGACTGCGCGCGCTGGTGGCCGGCGGGATCCTGGAGGTGGTCCCGGCATCCGACGGCAGTGCCTACAACGAGTACGTGTTGACCGCCAAGGGCCGCGACCTGTTCACCGTGATCGTGGCCCTGCGCCAGTGGGGCGAGGCGCACTGGTTCGAGCCGGCCGAGCCGCAGTCCCGGCTGCTGGATCGGCGTCAGGGCCGCCCGCTGCGGACGCTGGAGGTACGCGCTGCGGACGGCCGCCCGATCGGGCCGCAGGACACGGAGGTGGAGAAGGTGCCGGAGGGCGTCGAGGTGGCGGGGGCCGAGTGAGTCGGGCCCGCCCGATCACCGCTCCGGGAGCGACACCAGCCCCAGGCACGTGAGCAGTTCGAAGAACAGGTGCTGCACGAACGGGTCCCGCTGCAGGCTCAGCAACTCCAGGATCGGCTCGGGAGGTACGCGGTATCCGGCCGCCGCGGCCCACCGCACGGCCGCCTCTGCGACGCGCGGCCGATCCTCCTCCAGCCACGCCGCGGCCTCGTCCCGGAAACGGCCGAAGTCGCCCTGCTGCCCGGCCCGGTTCCACCGATTCCCGGCCAACTGCGTGGCGGCGCTGCCCGGATCGAGCCAGCCCTCCCAGAAGTCCGTGCCGCTCAGCCCCTGGACGTGCGCGACATCGCTCTCGAACACCCCGCAGACCAACACGGGCGAACCGGTGCGCGCCGCCAGGTCGGTGAGCCAGGGGCCCTGGAAGGCGTACGGGTCCTCGAAGTGGCGCACGTGCACCGCGCGCCAGCCGTCCGCGTAGGTCCACTCGCCGTAGACCGGATGTCCGTTTCCGCCGACGTAGGGCGCCAGGTCCGCCAACGGCGTCCGTGCGCGTAATACGACGATGTCCCCGTTGAATCCCATGGCCCACCCCTTCGGTCGCGATGTCCGTTGGGGTTCAACGTAGATACCGCGTCCGACAACCGACCGGGTGTCGGGTTCAGGAGCCCGGGACCTGCTCCACGGCGCTGGTACCGCTGCCCTCCCGGGACTCCCACTCCCATGTCTCCTCCAGCCGGAGCCGACCGTCCGGCAACACCACGACGGCGCTCACGCAGTGCCCGGACGCGGTGGCGCCGGACCGGTTGAGCTGCGTGTAGCGAAAGTCCAGGGTGTCCCCGTCGCGGGTGCCGATCAGGTGGCCGCGGACGATGTCGCCGCCGCGGTAGTCGGCCCAGACCACCCCGTCGGCCTCGTGGTACGCGAAGAACGTGGACGCGTCCACCTCGCCGTGCTCGGGACGATCGAGCGGGGCGAAACCGAGTCCATCCAGGGACGGTGCGGGCACGGGGGTTCCTTCCGAGTCGGGGTACGAGGCGTGCCTCGGGGCGGTCCGGTAGTTGTCTCGGCCCTACGCGTCGGGCAGGCCCCGCCAGCGCCACTTGCCGACCCGACGCGGGTGGCCCGGGAGTTCGGTACGGCCGGTGCACCACAGCAGGGTGGGCCACGGGGCGAAGCCGGCGGGGGCGTCGGGGAACATCCGGGTCAGTACCCGGGCGCAGACCTGCCGATCGGGCTCGTAGGCCAGGTCGAGACCGGCGGCCAAGTCGTGCATGTGGACCATCACCTCGATGATGCCCATTCCGGCGAAGCCGTCCGGATCGGAGATCCCGTACGGGTGGAACGCGCGAGCCGAGTCGGGGCGGGTGGCCACCATGGTCGCGAGCAGCGCGCCGCCCGCGCGGACCGCGTGCAACATCGTGCTCGGCGTCGCGTCGTCGTCCGCCTGGATGTCCACCGGGACGTAGTCGTCCATCCGAGCGGACGCGACCTGGCCCGCGTACGCGTACAGATCGCCGACCACGTGCACCAGCGTGTACCAACAGTCCCATTCCAACCCGCCCGCCGGGCGCGACCAGTCACGCTCGCCCTCGGTGGCCTCGGTCAATACCGCGACGGCGTGTGCGACCGTCGATTCCACGTCCTGTGCCGCCTGTGATCCCATCCGGCGATTTATACCGGGGGCGGGTGCGGGGCGCATGTGCATTTGCGTCGGGATGGGACTTCCGTCGGCCGCCGCGTCCCCGGAGCGAGCGCCATGTCCACTGGCGCCGTCACCGCCGTGACGATCGCGCCGATGCGTCCCGAGCATGCCGGCCAGGTGCTCACGATCCATCAACTCGGCATCGACACCGGGAACGCCACGTTTCGGGAGCGGGCGCCGGGATGGGCGGAACTCGACGCGGGCAAACTGCCCGGGCACCGCTTCGCCGCGCTCGACGAGTCGACCGGCGCGGCACCGGGTCGGGACGCGCGGCGCGGGGCCGGTCCTCGGGGAAGCGGGGCCGTCGGATCCCGGCGTTGGTATGCCTTGACCTCTTGGGCACTCGGTGAATAATCGAGATCGTTGTAGTGATCAAGGATGTGGAAGTTCGGCTTGGGGTGGGCCGGTCCGGTGCGCGGCGAACACACCTCGCGGCGGGCCGTCCGCCCGGAACGAGGAGACGGTACATGCGCGCGATCCTGCACACCGCCACGGGCGCCGAGATCCGGGACGATGTCACCGTACGTGACCCGGAGGCCGGTGAGGTCCTGGTCCGGATCGTCGCGACCGGGGTCTGCCACAGCGATGTCAGCGTGCTGGAGGGCGTCATCGAGTGGCCCACGCCGTCCGTGCTCGGGCACGAGGGCGCCGGCATCGTGGAGAAGGTCGGCGCGGGGGTCGGTTCGGTGGTGCCGGGCGACCACGTGGTGATCACCACGATCGCCGCGTGCGGGATGTGTCGGCACTGCCAGACCGGACACCCCAACCGCTGTCGCCAGACGCTGGGCAACCGGGGCACGCCGTTCGCCATCGGCGACGAGCCGGTGTGGAACTTCGCGGGGGCGTCCACCTTCGCCGAGTTGACCCTGGTCAAGGAAATCCAGTGCGTGACCATCCCGAAGGACGTGCCGCTGACCTCCGCGTGCCTGGTGCCGTGCGGCGTGGTCACCGGCGCGGGCGCGGTGCTCAACAGGGCGAACGTGCTGCCCGGCCAGACCGCGGCCGTGATCGGCCTCGGCGGGGTCGGCCTGTCCGCCGTCCAGGCGTTGCGGCTCAAGGGCGCCGGCCGCGTGGTCGGCATCGACACCGTGCCCGGCAAGTTCGAGTTGGCCGGCAAGTTCGGTGCGACCGACTTCGTCAAGTCGGGCAAGGACGTGGACGTCGCGGACGAGATCCGCACGCTCTTCCCGTACAGCGACGAGGTCAAGGTCGGCGTGTTCGGCGCGGGCGGCGTGGACTGGATCTTCGAGTGCACCGGCATCCCGGCCGTGCTGGAGAACGCCATGGAGGCGCTGGACTGGGGAGGCACGCTGATCGCCGTCGGCCAGCCCGCGCAGACCGCGACCGCCAACATCCGGATCGCCAACCTGCTCCAGTGCGACCGGGGCCTCCTGGGCACCCGCGCCGGCGGCGTGCGTCCGCACGAGGACATCCGGGCGATCGTCGAGCTGTACCGCCAAGGCAAGTTCGACCTGGACGCGCTGGTGTCCAAGGTCTATCCGGCCGACGGCTTCCACGACGTGCTCGACGACATGCACAACGGACGGATCGCGCGCGGCGTCATCGCGTTCTGAGGCCCGCCCGGACCGGACCGCCCGACGCATGACGGACGACACCCGAGCCGGTACGGACCTGCCCGCACTCGACCCGGACCCCGAGTCCACGCCGCCGCCCGCCGCCGGCAACTGGGGCCGCTGGGGCGCCGAGGACGAACGCGGGGCGCTCAACCTGATCGAGCCCGCCGGGGTCCGGACCGCCGCGCACGAGATCCGGACCGGGCGCTCGTACTCGCTCGCCCTTCCCATCGTGCGCGGCAACCAACCCGCCTTCGACTTCCGCGGCACGCCACAACGGCTGACGCTGGTCAGTCAGACCGACGCGATGTACGAGGGGTTCGAGGGCGGCGACGACGTCGGCTCGAACGAGGACGTGCTGATCATCCCGTCGCACAACCTCACGCACATGGACGCGCTGTGCCACGTGCAGGCCAAGGGACGGTTCTACAACGGCTTTCCGGCCGACAGCTTCCGCTCGCACACCGGCGCCGGCCGCTGCGGGATCGACAAGCTCGGCGCGTTCGCGACCCGGGCGGTGCTGCTCGACCTGCCGCGGCACTTCGACAGGCCGTATCTGGAGGGCGGATACAAGATCACCGGCGCCGATCTGGCCGGGTGCGCCGAGCGGCAGGGCGTCGAGGTGCGCGCCGGCGACGCGCTGTTGGTTCGTACCGGCTACCTGGACGAGTACCGGGCCACGGTCGCCGCCGGCCGCGAGCCCTCGTTCGCACAGCCCGGTCTGTCGCTCGACGCGGTGGACTACGTCCGGGAACACGACATCAGTGTGGTCGGCGCGGACAACAGCGCGATCGAGTGCATTCCGTTCGATGATCGGTTCTTGTCGGTCCACATCGCGTTGCTCGTCGAATCCGGTGTGCCACTGCTCGAACATCTATGGCTGAGCGAGCTTGCCGAGGCGATGGCGGAAGCCGGCGCCTATTCGTGTCTGTTGTGTGTGGCCCCGCTTCCGGTCACCGGTGCAACGGGGAGCCCCATCAATCCGGTTGCCATTGTCTGATCGTCTGACGACTGACATAGTCCATGGGCAGGTCGTCTCGGTCTCGTTTCCTCCGTCGGGACCGAGGCGACCGCTTGACGGCCGCTCGGCTGCGGATAACAAACAAGTGTGATCACACATGATCGCGAGTGCGTCGGTGGGCGCGCCGCGGACCCCGCCGCGCGGTATTTTCCGGAGTCGAAGCCCTGTTCGTTCGCCCGGCCGCCCGCTGTCCGCCTGTTCGCCAAGGCCGCCTTCGGCCGCGATGTGCGGCGGGCTCGGAATCCGCTCCGAGTTATGCACGTTATCGCACAGTATTAAATTGACGCAGTCAAGGACTGCTATCATGGCCGGGTGAACTCCACCGAAAACGTCGAAGCGATCCAGCGGGCGCTGGAGGCACTGCTTCGGCGCCACGCCAGCCGCCGAGTATACGCGGGCCAGGCCGCCGCGGCGGGCGCGACCATTTCGCAGCCCGCCTATGTGCTGCTGCGCCGCATCGAGAAGCAAGGCCCGCTCCCCATGGGGGAGTTGGCGCGCATGACGAACATGGACCCGGGCGCCACCGCGCGCCAGGTCGGCCAACTGGAGCGGGAGGGCTACGTCCGGCGTTCGCCCAGCCCGGACGACGGGCGGGTCAGCCTCGTCTCGCTCACCCCGCGCGGCGACTCGGTCCGGCGCCGGCTCAACGACGTCATGGACCGGCGGATGAGCGAGATGCTCGACCGCTGGAGCGACGCGGACCGCGAGACGTTCGCCGCGCTGTTGCAGCGATTCGTCGAGGAGATGGCCGAGGGCGAGATCCCCGCAGCCGTCGAGGACCCCGCCGTCTGAGCACACCTCGACCCGCCTGACTATTCGTCATATCCCAAATTGCCAGGGCTCCTTGTCGGTGACATTCGACAAGGAGCCCTGGCAATTCGCCGGCCGGCCGCCGCACGAATGACCGCGCGGATCACCCGACGGTCGCCGATTTATCGGCGCCTATTGCCGAAACCGACCCCTGCCGCGCCGAGCCGGGAACTTGAGGATCGGACCGCCTGTTCGACGCGAATCCGCAGCCCGACTTCACCGCCGCAACCCGAGCTTCCCGTTGAGACGATCCTCTTCGGCCCCACTCTGCCGCCCCCGGGCCTGGAGGCCGGCTCGAGGTCGCCGACCGGGCGGAACTGCGCCTTGCCCGTGGAGCCGATCCGGGTTCCGATTTCGGACGAGCATTCGGATTGGTCGGGGCCCGGGGTTGGCGACGCGTTGCCCCTTCCGTCGTTTGCGTCGCGGAGCGCTTCACGAAAGGCGTCCGAGAATGCAAACTGTATGTAGTCGGACCGTCACTCATATCGAAGGACGCCTGTGGACGAGCGCGATGAGCACGAGCACGAGGACGGACCGGAGCCCGACGGGCGGAAGTTCCGAAGTTGGGTCGACGACGAACTGATCGAGACCCCGGCCACGATCGCGGGCATCCGCGAGGCGCTGCCGGCCGACCAACGGGACGCATTCACCAAAGAGATCGAGGACACGCCCGCGCGGGACATGCCTTTGGTGATGCTCAGGTGGGCAACGAGCACCCGACCCGAGATCGACGCCGCTACTCGGCAGGCACACGACCGAGTAGAAGCCCTGGCCCGGCAAGCCGAGACGGAGCTGATCATGGGGGAGGACCTGCATGTCGTACAGGATCGCTTTCACGCCGGCCTGCGAGAGGGCCTATAGGCGCCTGTCGTCCACGCAACAGCGCGACTTGGACAACGGCATGGCCCGCGTGGCGAACGACCCCTACGGATGCGGTAGTTCGCAGACCTACCACAAGGACCGGCGCGTCGTGACCTGCGGCTCGGTGTTCGCCGAGTACCAGGTGGCGAACGAAGCCATCACGGTCACGGTGGTAGGCATACACGGCTAGACGCAAGGAAGTCCCTGAGCCCCGTATGCGAGGGTGCAACGGGGTTCGTCCTTGGTTGTTCGCGGATGGCAAGGGCGGCTACACGGCGCCGGTCGAGTGATCGCCCTCGTTCGATGCATCCGGTGTGGGATCGTGCGGGGGGTTCGCCCACTCCCAGACGGGGCCCGTGGGGCAGTCGGCTCGTTCGAGGTCTGCCAGGAGGGCGAACCATGCGTGACCGTTCGGTGGTTGCACGACGGCCAATGTGCCCTTGTCCACAGCCCACATCTCCATGAGCGTGCCGTCCGGTCGCTTCGTGGCGTCTTCCGCCCCGACGTAGGCGACGCGCGCGTGCAGGACCGGGGGAGGGGGTCGGAGGATGACCAAGTCCCGCATTTGGCACACGAATTCGATGCCGACTCGCAGGCGTAGGTAGACCTGCCGACCCTGCACGTCCATCAGCACGCCCTCGCGGCCCGAGTACGCGTCGCGACACCACGCGTGCCGGTAGCGCTCGAAGAACGCGCGGCCCTTGTCGAGATCCTCCTGCGTACTCCCCGAGACTCGCTCCTGGGTGCTCATCGCGATCCCCGCCCACCCGAGTACGGCGCGCGAGACCGCACCGACAACCGCCAGGCCCGCCACAGCCGACGCGAACGCAGCCGCCGAAGCAGCGTCGGGCGCGAGGCAGGTGGGCGCGGGGGAGCCTCGGCGTCCGGTCCGTCGACCCACTTCCGGACCAGCAGGAGCAGTTGCTCGTCCTGCGCATCGCGATCCAGCGTCGACACGCGTGCCGAGCTTCGCTGGGTCCAGCCGATTCGATCTGTCATCGTGATGACGTGTCCCTTCTCGTCCTGGGGCACGCAGGGGGCGAGACGCTGTCCAGGCATTCACTCGCCCCCTGCTTCCCATGTCTCGCGCCGCCGTTCGACCAATGAACGGATATGCCGACCTCCTCGCTCCGCACGGTCGGCGGGAGAGCGAGGACGAGAACCGCGGCATGCCCGAGTATTCGATCGCCGTATGTGGTGGAGCAGCTACTCTGCGAACAAGCATCGACCGCGCGCCCAGGCTGCAAAAGAGTCGGGAGCATTACTCTTCGAGACTTAAAGGACGACCGCCTTGGCTGCCGAGATGGACCCCAGCAGCTCCTTCGCTGCCTTGTTCGGTAAACGTCTGGCGCGCCTTCGGAAAGCCAAGGGGATGACTCAGCAGGAGTTGGCCGCCGATCTGCACGTTCACTTCACCCGCGTGAGTCAGATCGAACGTGCACTGAGCACCCCGCCAACTCTGAGACAGGCACAGGCCCTTGACGAGGTACTGGAGGCCGATGGCCTATTTGTGGACCTGTGGGACTACGTGTACCGAGAGCGTTTCCCCGATTGGTCCAGGGCGTTCATGAGCCTTGCCGAACTCGCGTCAGTCATACGGGAATACACCGCCCATCACGTGCCCGGACTGCTGCAGACGGAGGCGTATGCGCGGGCCATCCTTCGCACAGCTCGGTCGCTGAAGAGCGAGGCGCAGCTTGAAAAGCGTCTCGCTGCACGACTGAGCCGACAGGACCGCCTCGTCGGACCGGACGCACCATGGCTTGAAGTGGTCTTGGACGAAGCTGTCCTGCAGCGAATCGTGGGCGGCCGTGATGTCATGCTCGAACAGCTCGATCACGTTGCGACGATGGCCAGGCGGCCGAATATCTCGGTGCAGGTGCTTTGCTTCGTGGACGGCGAACATGAGGCAATGGGCGGGAGTCTTACCGTGCTCACGCTCCCCGACGGCACGGAAGCGGCTTACACGGAAGGCGCTGACTACGGGCGACTTGTCGAAGAGCAGGACGATGTCGCCGAGTACTTCAGGGCCTACGATCGAGTGAAGGGCCTTGCCCTGCCGCCGCGCATGTCACTGGACATGATCGAAACGACGATGGAGTGCATCTAGTGCGTCTCAACCTCAGCGCCATCACTTGGCGCAAGAGCACGTACAGCAACGCCGAGGGCGGCAACTGTGTGGAGGTTGCCGACGTTCCGAGCGCCGTCTCCGTCCGTGACAGCAAGGACCCGGGTCTCGGGTTCCTGGTCGTGCCTGCTGCTTCGTGGGGTGTACTCACGACGTCGTTGCGCGGCTGACGGCGGGGTGCTTCGGGTTCACCGGTCGAGGGGGCGGGTGGGGTCGGCGAGGGTTTTGCGGATGTCGGCGGGTGGGCGCCCTGCCATCCGTGCATGGCACGACGCAGGGCCCGCGCGTCGCTGAATCCGGTGCGGGCGGCGACGACGCGCACGGGGAGGGTGCCGTCGCGGAGCAGGTCCGGGGCGAGTTGTTCGCGGGCGGCCCGGACTTCGTCGCGCCAGGTCGTTCCGTGCTCGCCGAGCCGGCGTTGCAGGGATCGGGGGCTGGTGGCCATCCGGCGGGCGACGGTGGCCGGCGAGAGGTCGGCGTCGCGCAACGCCGCCTCCAGCGCGATACGAAGGACCGCGTGCCAGGTCAGGACGGATTTCGCGGAGGCGATGGACAGTTCCGCGTGATGGCGCAGGACCTCGTGCAGGCCGGGCTGCGTGTGCGGGAGCGGGGCGTGGGCGTCGTCGGCGAGGAACGTGATCGTGTTCGCGGGGGCGCCGAATTCGATGCTGCGGGTGCCCGGGAGATCGGCCGGAGCGCGCGCGTCGGCGGGTGTGCCGTGTCGGAAGGCGGCGTGCACGGGGGCGACGGGGCGGCACAGCGCCTCGGTCGCGCGCCGGGTGAAGAGCACGGCCGCGAACTGCTCCATCGCGGCGACCACATCGGCTCCGGCCGGGCCGGTGGTGTGGGACAGGGTCAGCAGGCGGCCGTCGTCGACGACGGATATGCGCTCGGCGTCCGGGTCGCCGATGACCGTGACGTAGCCGCCCGCGCTCGCCAGTGATTCGGCGAGCGTCGCGCCCGAGGTGAACAGGTAGTCCCAGACGCCGAAGGATCCCAACGGGGCCATCGCGGCGGCGTGCAGTCCGGCGCCCGGGGCAGGGCGGCCGGCGATGATTTCCTCCCACAGCACCAGCGCGGCGGTGGTCGGCACCCGGACGAAGTCGTCCGCGAGCACGCCGTCCTCGAACCCGGGCAGGCGTTCGAGCCGCTTGGGTGGCATTCCGGCCCGGCGGGCGACCTGCACCATGAAGCGGCCCATACGGGCGGAGAAGGTTCCGTTGAGCACGGTTTCCCAGGCTAGGTCATCCGAGCCGCCCCTCCGTTGGTGCGTCGGAGCCCCTGTTTGGCGCGTTCGGCCCCTCGTCGGCGGTACGCGGCGCCCATACGTTCGAGGTAGAGCCGAAGCGCGGATATCCGCCCGGCCGGGCCGGCGCACCCCTGCGAACGGAAACGGAACTCTGCCATGAACGACGCCGGCGCGCCGAGCGCGAACACCCCGGCCGTAGCGGTGACGGCAGTTCGCGTTCCTCGACCCGGACGCCATCCGCCCGGAGATCCACACGCCGTCCGAGTGTCGACCCCGTCGATGCCCCGACCTGCGGCTTCTTCCAAACGGCGGTCCCCGGGCCGCCACCCATCCGCCCACCACCGCCACCCCGCCGGGGTCCTCGCCGGGCCGACCCGGGTCGCCGTGATCGCCGTCGAGCCGGCCGGCACTCGCGCTTCGCCCCGCCGGTCGCCTGACATCCGCCAAAGAAAGGAAGTTCGATGATGCGCATCACCGTGGACATGAACCTGTGCGAGAGCCACGGCCAGTGCGTTTTCGCCGCGCCGGACGTCTTCGCCTTCGACGACGACGACTACCTCGTCTACGAAGCGGAGCCGTCCGATGCCCGTCTCGACGAGGTCCGCACCGCGGCGGCGATGTGCCCGGTCCGTGCCATCGGCATCCTCGGCACCCTGGGAGCCGCGGCGTGAAGCGCGTCGTGGTGGCCGGCGCGTCGCTGGCCGGCCTCCGGGCCGCGCAGACGCTGCGCGCCGAAGGATTCGCCGGCGAGCTGGTCCTGGTCGGCGCCGAGTCCCATCTGCCCTACGACCGGCCTCCGTTGTCGAAGAAGCAGCTCACGGATGCTCTGCCGGTGTCCGCGACGGATCTTCCGGTGCCCGGGGACCTCGACGCCACCTGGATCCTCGGCACGCGTGCCGACGGCCTCGACGCGTACGGCCGGACCGTGCGGCTGTCCGACGGACGCGACCTCCCGTACGACGGACTGGTCATCGCCACCGGTGCCGCCGCGTGCGTGCCGGCCGCATTCCTCCCGCTGCCGTCCGGCGTGCACACGCTGCGTACCCGGGAGGACGCCGCGTCGTTGCGCGTCGATCTGCGGCCCGGCCGCAGAGCCGTCGTCGTGGGTGGCGGTTTCCTCGGCAGCGAGATCGCGGCCGCCGCTCGGGCCTGCGGCCTCGACGTCACGCTGGTGGTCCCGGAAAGCCGACCGCTGGTGCGGCAAGTAGGCTCCGCCGCCGGTGAGTTCATCACCCGTCTGCACGACTCGGCCGGCATCCGAGTGCTCCCCGGGTACCGGGTCAAGGCGCTGGTCGGCGGTCGGCGGCTGACCGCGGTCGGTCTCGACGACGGCACCGAACTCGCGGCGGACATCGCGGTTCTCGCCCTCGGCGCGGTCCCGAACGTCGCGTGGCTGGCCGGGTCCGGCATCGCACTGGCCGGCGGCGTCCGGTGCGACGAGCGACTGCGCGTGTTGTCGATCGACGGGACGCCCATGCCGGGCGTCGTCGCGGCCGGCGACGTCGCGGTCGTTCCGCACCCGCACCCACCGAACTCGGACTCGCGTTCCGCGTCGCGCGCGGCGGTCTACGACGGGAACCGCAGCTCGCTCGGGCACTGGAGCAACGCCGTGGAACAGGCGGCCGTCGCGGCGCGCACGCTCGTGCACGGCGATGCCGCGCGCCCCCTGACCGCCATCCCGTCCTTCTGGTGCGACCTGCACGGCATCACGCTCCGCGGGGTCGGCCTGCCGGCCTCGGCGGACGAGGAGCGCACCCTCGAACGCAACCTGGTCGACCGCACGTTGGAAGTCACCTACCACCGTGAGGGCCGCTTCGTCGGCGCGGTCGCCATCGGCCGCAACAGTCGCATCGCCGCGCACCGCCGGGTGCTGGCCGAGGCCGAACTCGCCCGGGTCTGAAGCCGCTTCGGCCGCCCCCGCGGGCAGCCGCACGGTCCCATCCCACAAGGAGCAGCAGATGAGCATCCACATCGCCGACATCGCCATCCCGGACAGCAGGCTCGCCGCCGAGGCGACCGAACTCGTCCGCGAAGCCACCGACGACCTTCTCTACCACCACTCGCGACGCGTGTACCTGTGGGGCGCGCTGCACGGGCGCCGCCTCGGTGTCGAAGCCGACCCTGAACTCCTTTACATCGCGGCCATGTTCCACGACATCGGGCTCACCGAACCGCACCGGGCCTCGGGCCGCCGCTTCGAGATCGACGGAGCCGACGAGGCCCGGGCCTTCCTCGTCGCGCACGGCATCGCCGACGAGGACGCCCGCCTGGTCTGGGAGGCGATCGCCCTGCACACCACGCCGGAGATCCCCACCCACATGGATCCCGTCATCGCGCTGACCACCGCGGGTGTCGAACTGGACGTCCTCGGCATCGGCTACCACGACGTCTCGGCCGAGGAGCGCGCCGCGGTGGTCGCCGCGCATCCGCGCCCCGACTTCAAGCGGCGCATCCTCCGGGCGTTCACCGACGGGATCGCCCCCAAGCCCGCCACCACCTTCGGCAACATCAAGGCCGACGTCCTCGACCGGTTCTCCCCCGGCTACGTGCGCCCGAACTTCGTCGGCATCGTGGAGGACTCCGACTGGCCGGAGTGACCCCAGGAGCGCTGCGGATGCCCCGGGTGGCCGAGGGGCATCCGCAGGACACGCTCGTGGAGCGCGACCGGAGTACCTCATGGAGCGAAGTACTAGGCCAGGCCGGAGAAGTCGATGTTGCCGACGGTGAGTCCGGCGTTGAAGCCGCCGTCCAGGTTGATGTTGACGCCGTTGAGGAAGCCGGAGGCGTCCGCGCCCAGGAAGGCCAGAGCGAGGGCGACGTCGCGCCCGGTGGCGAGGCGGCCGTTGCCCTGGGAGATGTTCCAGTCGATCACCTTGTCGGAGATCGTCTTGCGGAAGTCCGGCAGCAGCGGAGTGTCGATCGGCGACGGGCACACGCTGTTGATCCGCAGGCCCTTGGCGGCGGCCGTGCGGGCGTAGTGCATCGTGTAAACCTGGACGATTTCCTTGCTGTAGCTGTAGGCGTCGCTGCCGAGTTCGTTGCCCGCGAGCCACTCCTGCGCGGCGTCCCAGTCCTCGATCGCGAGCAGTTGCTTGATCGCCTCCAGGTGGGCCGGCCAGGAAATGCCGGCGATCGACGCGGTGTTCACGATCGCGGCACCCTCGGGCAGCGCGCCCTTGGCGACCAGCGCCTCGGTCAACCGGCGCAACGAGAGGTAGTTGATCGCGAACACCGTCGGTGCGGGCAGCGTGCCGGCCACACCCGCGTTGTTGAACAGCGCGTGCACCGGGCCGTCGATCGCGGCGACGGCGGCGTCCACCGACGCGGCGTCCGACAGGTCGGTCCGGACGAACGTGTGCGCCGAGCCGGTCGGCTCCTTGAGGTCGAGCACGGTGATGTGCTCGGCGCCCTGCTCGGCCAGCACCTCGACCAGGGCGGCCCCCACACCCGAGAAGCCCCCCGTGACGACAACGCGCTTACCCTCGAACCCGAACGGGTTGGTCATGGTGAGAAGTCCCCTCGTGACAATGGTTGGTCAGACCCTAGGATCACTCCTTGATCTGGTCAACAATCCGCTCGGCGCACGCCCCGCGAAGCGTCAGGCCGGGCGTCGTGACAGTGCCAGCGAGGCCAGGAACCCGCCCGCCGCGCAGATCGCCGCCGCGCCGAACGCCGTGGCGATCCCGTGGGTCAACAGGTGTTCGGCGGATTCGCCCGCCGACCGGTCGCGGGTCGCGGCGCCGAACACCGTGACCCAGACCGCGAGTCCGAGCGTGCCGCCGATCCACTGCATGGTCTGCATCAGGCCCGAGGCGGCGCCGGACTCGCGGGGGTCGATGCCCGACATGCCGTAGGTGCTCATCGTCGGCATCGCGGCACCGACGCCGGCCCCGATCAGCAGGAGCGGTCCCAGGACGCCGCCGACGTAGGTGTCGTGCTCGCCGAGCCGGCCGAGCCAGGCCAGACCCACCGCCACCATCCCCACGCCGACCGCCGCGGGCCAGGCCGGACCGACTCGGCGGACCAGCGCCGGCGACAGGCGCGCCACGGTGAACTGCGGGCCCATCAGGGGAAGGAAGGCCAGGCCCGCCTCGACCGGGCTGAAGCCGCGCGCCTCCTGGAAGTACTGCGCCAACAGGAACAGCACGCTGAACATCGCGGCGCCCACCAGCGTGATCGCGGGCAGCACCCGCGCGAGGGTGCCGCGCGTGGCCAGGCGCAGCGGCGTGAGCGGTTCGTCGGTGCGCTTCTCGACGAGCACGAACGCGGCCAGCAGCAGCGCGGCGGCGACCAGCGAGGCGATGGTCTGCGGATCGCGCCAACCGTCCGAGGCGGCGCGGATGAACGCGTACACCAGCGCGCCGATGCCCGCCGTCCCGGTCAGCGCGCCCGCGAGGTCGAACCGCCGCGGCCGATCCGTGCGGACCCGCGCGGGCTCGGTGATCAGCCGCGACGCGAGCACGATCAGCAGCACGCCGAGCGGCACGTTGATCAGGAACACCCAACGCCACGAGGCGAGATCGGTGAGCGCACCGCCGAGCACCAGCCCGACGGACGCGCCGCCGCCGAGGACGGCGGAGTACCAGGAGATGGCCCGCGCGCGAGCCTGCCCCTCGAACGTACTGACGATCAGTGCCATCGTGCTCGGCCCGGCGAGCGCGCCGCCCAGACCCTGGAGTACACGCGCCGCGATCAGCCACCACGCCCACGGCGCACACCCGGCGAGCAGTGAGGCGAGCGTGAAGAGTCCGGCGCCGGCGATGAACGCGCGTTTGCGGCCGAAGACGTCGCCCAGTCGGCCGGCGAGGAGCAGGAAGCCGCCGAAGGCCAGCGTGTACGCGTTGAGCACCCATGACGTGGAGGCGCGTGACATGTCGAGGGCGTCCCCCATTCGGGGCAGTGCGAGGTTGACCACCGTGACGTCGATGCCGATCAGCAACATGCAACCGGTGATGACGGCCAGGACCAGCCCGGGGCGCGGTGCGGCCGAAGCCGACCCGCTCGATGGTGGCCCGATTTTGGGCGTGGCGGCGGATGTGGACATGGCGAGACCCCCGAGGTACGAAGCTGGGATTCGGGCAGCGCGAATCGGCGCGCCCGGCGGCGCGCGGACGAGTGCCGGAACGGCAGGAACGGCCGAAACCAAGAGACGAGAACGTCTCTTATGGCGAGCTTAGGAGACTCTGGAGTCTCTTACAAGCGTTCGGGGATAATCGGGGTACGACCTGAAAGAGGTGACCCGCGTTGGGCTCCCGTACCGACCGCCAGAGTGCCGACGAGCCGTTTGCCCGGGACGCGACACCCGTCCGGCGGCGCGGACGTGCCCTCGAACAGGCCATCTACCAGGCGGTGTTCGACCAGATCCTGGAGGTCGGATACGCGGGCCTGACGATGGACGGCGTGGCCGCGGCGGCCGGTACGGGCAAAGCGCCGCTCTATCGCCGCTGGTCCGACAAGCAGGCCCTGCTCCTGGACGCGTTCCGCGACCGGCTGCCCGTCGCCGAGGACGTCGAGTTCGTCGGCGACCTGCGCGGCGACGTGCTCTCGATCCTGCGTTTCATGTTCGGTGCCTGCACGGTCGGCGCGGACACCGGCTTCCGGCAGGCCAAGCAGGATTTCGCCCAGGCCCACGAGCTGATCCGCGAGCGGGTGTCCGCACCGGCCCGAAACATGATGCTCGACGTCCTGCGGGCCGGGGAGGCCCGCGGCGACGTGCGCCCCGGGGCGGCGACCCCGTTGGTCGCCCGCGTCGGGATCGCCGTCCTCGTCCATCAGAACCTCACGGCCCCGGAGGAGTTGGACGACGCCTTCCTGGAACGCATCGTCGACGAGGTGGTCCTGCCGCTGGTCCGCCCGGTCCGGTGACGGCGTCGACTCCGGGCATCGTCACTTGATTTAGTCAAGGAC
This sequence comes from Embleya sp. NPDC059213, assembly GCF_042754445.1. Classification (NCBI taxonomy): domain Bacteria; kingdom Bacillati; phylum Actinomycetota; class Actinomycetes; order Kitasatosporales; family Streptomycetaceae; genus Embleya; species Embleya sp. NPDC059213. Next base: position 4,009 of record NZ_JBHZAV010000007.1, on the reverse strand, counting down.
TCGACCTACCTTCGCAGGGTGATCCAGTTCGCCATGCACGACGGGGTTGCCGTCGTCACGCTCGACCGGCCCGACCGGCTCAATGTGTTCTCCGGCGGGATGGGTGCCGCCCTCGGCGACGCGTACGCGCGCTGCGACGCCGACGACGCGGTGCGGGCGGTGGTGCTGACCGGCGCCGGGCGGGCGTTCTGCGCGGGGGCCGACATGTCGCCGGCCGCGGACAGTTTCGCCGGGCCGGGGGAACGGTCGGGCGCCGGTCCGCGCGCGTTCAGCGCCTCGCCCGTACAGCCGCCCGCCTGGGCCGTGCGCAAGCCGGTGATCGCGGCGATCAACGGGCACGCGATCGGCATCGGGTTCACCCTGGCGATGCAGTGCGACATCAGGATCGTGGCCGAGGACGCCAAGTTGGCGATTCCCCAGGTCCGGCGCGGCATGGTGCCCGACGCCCAGTCGCACTGGACGGTGCCGACCGCCACGTCCCGGGCGGTGGCCGCCGACATCCTGTTGACAGGGCGTACGTTCCGCGGCGGCGAGGCGCTCGCGCTGGGGCTCGCGTCGCGTGCGCTGCCCGCCGACGAGGTGTTGCCCGCCGCGATGGAGATCGCCCACGACATCGCCACCAACGTGCACCCGGTATCGGCCGCGCTGACCAAGCGCCTGTTGTGGGCGGACGCCGGCCCGGACGAGGTGGAACGGCTGGAAACCGCCTATCACCGCATTCTGATGGGCACCGAAGACGCGCGCGAGGGCCCGCGCGCCTGGTCGCAACGGCGCGCACCGCGCTGGACCGGCACGGTCACCGGCGCGTGGGACCGTGTACGCGCGGCGGAAGCGGAATCCGCCGAATCCTCGGTACAGGAGAACAAGTGACGCCCCCTCAGCTCGATGTCATGGCAGCCGGCCTCACCCTGCGCGGCATGCAACGCGCCGCAGCCGCCACCGAGCGGGCCGGCTTCGACGGGCTATGGCTCACCGAAGGTGGTCGCACCGCGTACACCGCCGCGACCGCCGCGGCGTTGGCGACCGAGAGCCTGACCGTCGGCACCGGCATCGCGGTCGCGTTCGCGCGCAGCCCGATGGTCACCGCGTCGGCGGCCTGGGAGTTGTCCGAGGCCACCGGCGGCCGCTTCGTGCTGGGCCTGGGCACCCAGGTACGACCGCACATCGAGCGGCGCTATTCGGCCGAGTTCGACCGGCCGGGACCGCGACTGCGCGAGTACGTCGGCGCGTTGCGGGCGATCTGGGCGGCCTTCCGGGGCGAGGAACGGCTGCGCTTCAAGGGCGACTTCTATCAATTCACCCTGATGACGCCGGAATGGACGCCGGGCGGCTCGATCGCCGACCCGCCGATCTACCTGGCCGGGGTCAATCCGTGGATGTTGCGGATGATCGGCGAGGTGGCCGACGGCCTGCACATCCACCCGCTGCACAGCGTGCGCTACATCCACGAGGTGGTCCGTCCCGAACTCGCCGCCGGCGGCGCGGCGGATGACTTCGCGCTGGTCTGCCCGGTGATGACCGCGACCGGCGACACCGAGGAGGAGATCGAGGCCGAGCGCGCCAAGCTGCGCATGCGGCTGGCCTTCTACGGCTCGACGCCCGGCTACGCCAAGGTCTTCGAGACGCACGGCTGGGACGACCTCCAGCCCCGACTGCACCGCCTCTTCGGCGCCAAGGACCGGGCCGGCATGGCCGCCGCGATCGACGACGAGGTGCTGGACACGCTGACGGTGACCGCGCCCTGGGACGGCTTGGCGCAGGCCCTGATGAGCCGATACCGCGGGGTCGCCACGCGCGTCGTCGCGTACTCGGCGGTGAGCACGTGGCGCGAGGACACCGAGTCGGTCGAACGCTGGACCGAGGTCGCCGCGGCTTTCCACGACCTGGGCTGAGGAAAACGCAGGGACACGGAATCGGGAACGGAGGGCGGGGGAGCGGTCGGGGTCCGACCACGACAGTGAGCTGACGGGTCGTCAGGGATTTTCTACCCCATATCGGGATCGAATACCCGTCGACCCGGTCATTGCTCTTCCCCGCGCCTCCGCGCCGTGCTAAACACTGTCAAACAGTTCGGCTGGAGAGCACCGATCCGGTTGGCAGCGTCCACGAGATGCACGCCCGCCCCATCGAGGCCGAGCGGCGCTTTGCCCCCAAAAATTCCGTACAAAACCGGACGTGTCGCAGTGGTGACACGTGTCCGGCGCGCGCCCCTGCACAGAACGGAAAGTACCGGTATGTCTGCGACCGTTGAAGTATCCGCGAAGCCGCCGGAGCCCGAATCCGACCCATCCTCGGTCGACACCGGTCGACTGGAGGGGGTGTCCAAGGGCCGAGTCTTCGCCGTCCTGGCCGTCGTGGTCATGTTCTCCGAGGTCGTGCCGCTCCAGTACGCGATGATCTCCTCCGCCGTGCCGGAGATCGCCCCGTCCTTCCGGTCCGTCGGCGAGAGCATCTCGTGGATGGTGGTGATCCTGGGCCTGGTCGGCGGCGCGGTCAGCCCGCTGATCGGCAAGCTCTCCGACGTCTACGGCAAGAAGCGGCTGCTGCTCGCGACCAGCGTGTCGTTCCTGCTCGGTTCGCTGATCTGCGCGCTGACCAGCTCGTGGCCGCTGTTCCTGGTCGGCCGCGCGCTCCAGGCGGTCGCGTTCGGCATGACCGCAGTCGTATACGGGCTCATCCGCGACCTGATGCCGCGCAAGTTCATCCCGGTCGCGATCGGCGTCTCGGCCACCGGGCTCGGCCTCTCCGCCGCGCTCGCGCCGGTCGTCGGCGGGCTGCTCACCGAGCACTACTCCTGGCGCTCGCTGTTCTGGTTCCTGGTCGTCTACATGCTCGTGCTGATCCCGCTGCTGCTGGTCGTGGTGCCGGAGTCCAAGCTGCGCGTGCCGCAGAAGGTGGACTACGTCGGCGGTGTCATCCTCGGTGTCGGGCTCGCGCTGATCCTGCTCTACATCAGCCAGGGTCAGGCGTGGGGCTGGGGCAAGCCGTCCGCGTTCGGATACGCGATCCTCGGCGTCCTGGTGATCGGCGCGTGGGTGTTGTGGGAGAAGCGGGTCGAGAACCCGATCATCGACCTCAAGCTGCTGACCGCCCCGCGGGTGGCGCTCGTGCTCGGGATCGCGTTCCTGGCGAACATGATCATCGGCATCCAGAACTACCTCACCAGCTACATGGGCCTGACCCCGGACGACGTCAAGCAGAGCACCCTGGACAAGTACGGCGACGGCGCCGTCCAGGGCGCCAAGGCGATGGGCGCGCCCGAGGCGATGTGGGCCGGCATCGCCGACCAGGTCAAGGCGGCCGTCTCGTTCAACGACTCGCTCGACTACGCGCTCGGCTTCACCCTGCTCGGCCTCGCCCTGCACGTGCTGATCTGGCAGTCCATGTCCAGCATGATCGCCGGCCCGCTGGCCGGTCTGTGGGGGCAGCGCCGCGGACTGCGGATGCCGATGATCGTCGGTGTCGGCACGCTGACCGTCGCGGGCTTCATGTACCTGTTCCTGCACGACTCGTGGCAGCTCATGCTGCTCTGCGGCGTGGTCTACGGCATCGGCTTCGGGATGTACTACGCCGCCGCGCCGAACCTGATCATCGAGGCCGTACCGCAGGAACAGCAGGGCATCTCGTCCAGCATGCTGGTGGTCGCCCAGTCGTTCGGCGCCTCGGTCGGCGTCGCGCTGCTGTCCCCGATCTTCACCAACAACCGCCTGCGGATCACCGGTCCCTCGCCGACCGGCCAGGGCACCGCCACCAACGACGCGTGCGACGTACGAGGCTGCACGTACACCACGGACGCCTTCACCACCGGCTTCTGGATCCTGATCGCGTGCGGCGTGCTGGCGCTGGTGATCGCACTGGTGATGAAGCACGGCCGCAAGCCCGCCACGGGCGGCCTGCTGCACTGAGCGGCGGCCGCGATCCGGCGCCGCGGTGGGCGCCGGATCGGTCGGTCGCCCGCCGCGCGCGATCCGACACGGCGTCAGGGCCCGGGTATCCGAGGGGGATACCC